>NZ_JBEYLC010000071.1:0-26916 GCF_040635885.1 Nocardiopsis sp. NPDC006832
CCCGCCGCGTGATTGTTGCCGCCCGCACCGCACGCGTCAAGGCGATGGTGTGTGCTGTAGCGATCGGGCTGGTGGCCTTGACCCGTGCGGTGCGGGCGGCGGTTTGGCGGCTATCGGGGAAGGGGGGAGAGTGGTTGAGGTCCCAACGGCCCTGCGGGCCCTTCGGCCCACTCCGGCCGTGGCCGGCCGGATCCCTTCCCTTCCCTCTGGTGTCCTCGTTGAGCGCGTCGCCACTACGTGACCGGTGGGGTAACGAAGTGCCCGCTACAGGTGGGACGGGTGGCGGGCCGCGTCCCCGCGGTAGCCGGCTCTGGTGAAGCTCTCTCCCTGATGATCTTGCTCGTAGCGCCATGTTGGGCGCCCAACATGGCGCTACGGACAAGATCATCATGATGAAGAGACAACACGGGGTTGATGGTGCCGGTGGGCCGGTACCTATGGTGGCAGTGGCGCCGAGACCCCCAACGGGAGCCACTCCGGCCCCGGGATATGACTCCGGGCGGGGGTTCAGGGTGGGGACATGCCGATATCCCCACAGGACACAGGGCCCTTGGGGTCTGACACCCAACCGGGGGTGATCTCGTCGGGGTGGTGTTCCACCTGGTAGAAGCGGGTGGTGGTTAGGGGGCGGTGGCTGGGGCTGGCTCGCCTTCCCCATCCCCGGACCCGCTGTCCTTTCCCGCTTCTTGGTGGTTCTGGGCGTGGTGGTGTTCCCAGATCTGCCGGTTCACCTTGGCCTGCAACCGGTGCTTGAGCCGGTTATGGGTCGAGCAGAGCACCTGCATGTTCTCGGCGCTGGTGGCTCCGCCGTGGGAGAAGGGGACGATGTGGTCGTACTGCGACCAGCTACGCGGCATGTCGCAGCCCTGGTGCCACTCGCAGTAGGGCTTCTTGAACCCGGCCGCCTGGCGCACCGGATCCGGAGCGCACCGCTGCTTGCGCCCCACATCCAACAGGGTCCGACCCTGGGCGTCGGTCACGAACCGGCGCAGCCAACTCTGCGGGGTCAGGCGGGCCACCATCTGATCAGGGATGACCACACCATCCTCGGTGGTGGCGGGCTCAGCCGTCCCATCGCCCAGGAAGCGCTTCAGGGGGACGGTGATGTTCAACGTGGCCAACGGTTGGCGGCTCAGGCTGGAGCAACCCCGGTGGGTCAGGGCGGTCTCGAAGATGCGCATCATCGCGTCATAGGTGCGCTGATGCTTCGGGGTAGCGGCGTTCTCGGGCCCGTACGGTTCGGCGTAGGCCTCTAGGGCGGCCTGGATGAGCTCGTGGTCGGCCCCCGGACCCCACATCCGCAGCAAAAACCCGGACTCGAACGTGGGCGAGAATTGGGCGCCCCGGTTCTCGAACGTTTCATCGTAGTCCCGGTCGGCCTTATCCGGGTCCAGGCGGGCGACGAACCATTTCGCCGCGTCCCGCAACTGGCGCACCGAAGCCTGCGGGCACTCGGCCTTGAAGCCGATCAGCCCGAATTCCAACCGGGCCCGAAACCCCTCCACCGAAGGACGCTGGGCACGGAATTCCTCATCCGCCGATTCGAGGACCTTGGCCCACTCGGTGGTGGCTTTTTCGGTGGAGGTCGCGATGGCGCACGCTTCACCCAACGAAAGGGCCTTGTTCTGGAAGGCTTCTTCCACCAAGGGCAACTGCTGCTTGTACAACGCCCGGGCGAGGATGGCAAAGCTCTTGGCCTCGGCCGGGGAGGTGCCCCACTGGTGGGTGATCCACGCCTGGATGCTGCGCTGGCCACCCTCTTCCAACAGGGCGCCGGTGGTCTCCATGCGGGCCAGGGCGGGCAGCATCCCGTAGCGGATCCGGTCTGTTTCCTGGTTGAGTCGGCCGAACTGGGCGAGCACATCGGCTTCACACCCGAACGGGATATCCCGTCCGGAGAATTCCACCGCCATCTCCCGCGCACCCGCCATCGCCTTATCGACCGGAGTGTCCCCGGTCGGGCGCGGCGCGTGGGGAGGAAAGCTCATACTCTGATTATATGCGAACACCCCCAAGAACGGCAGGCCTACCCGCGAGTTTATTAACCGAATTCTGGGGCCGGCATTCCTGCTATGTGAGAGCCTCTGTTTCGGGTTGCCCGCAACCCCTTTTCGCTATGGTCGGATCCGTCTATCGCGGAGATGCTCCTAGCGAATTCGAGGGAAGGGGCTCTGAATGGAAACGATCTTGTCCGTAGCGCCATGTTGGGCGCCCAAATGGGCGCTAGGAGCAAGATCATCGCCAAAGGGGCGCCGGTGCCGGCTACCGCGGGGACGCGCCCGGCCCCGTGCCTGGCCTGTAGCGGGCTCTTCGTGACCGGGCCGGTCACGTAGTGGCGACGCGCCCCACGAGAAAGCCAGACGGGGGAAGGAATCCGGCCGGCTACGGCCGGACCGGGCGAAGCCCGGGGCCGTTGGGACCTCAACCACTCTCCCCCCTTCCCCGATAGCCGCCAAACCGCCGCCCGTGCCGTACGGGTCAAGGCCACCAGCCCGATCGCTACAGCACTCAACATTGCCTTGACGCGTACGGTGCGGGCGGCAACAATCACGCGGCGGGGAAGGAGGGAGAACCCACCCCCGCCCCGCCCAACAACCGGTAGGACCTCGACCCGAGGCGCCCCACCAACCCGCCCCACACAACGCCCTACAACCCCAAGACTCCCCACTCCAGGCGCCCCACCAGCCACCCGAGTAACGCCCAACAATTCAAAGACCAGAGATCTCCGGCGCCCCATGCACTCACGCAAGCAACGTAGGTCTCTCGGAAGCTTTCTCCCGCAGCATTAGCCACCTGAACCCCACCTCCCATCTCCCACCTCCCATCTCCCACCTCCCCTCCTCCCCCTCCCCTCCCCCTCCTTTGACCCCACCTTCAGGCAGCACAGAGCCGGCGGAACCAAAGGCTCCCCCAATACAAGAAGACACCAATCCGCCCACCAACCGCTATCCCACTCCCACTCGCCTGTGGATAACTCGATTCCACTCCCTGCTGAGTTCGGCTAAGGCTTCCTCTCGTTCCAGCTAAGCCTGCTAACACCTGGTGAGACACCTTCGGGTTAGTCTGGCGGGGATGGAAGGGGGCGATCGCCGTGCGCAAGGTCTTCGCGGGGCCGCGGCTGCGCAGGTTGCGGCAGGAACACTCGCTCAAACAGGCCGAACTCGCCCGTGAGCTGGGCATCTCCGCCGGTTACCTCAACCAGATGGAGCACAACCAGCGTCCGCTCAGCGTGCCCGTCCTCCTCCGTATCACCGAAGCCTTCGGGGTGGACCCGAGCTTCTTCGCGACCGGCGACACCTCGCGTCTGATCGCCGAACTCCGCGAAGCCCTCACCGACGTGCCCACCGGGGACCAGGTGGGTACGGAGGAACTCGACGAACTCGCCTCCGCCATGCCCTCGGTCGCCCGAGCCCTCGTGGACCTGCACCGTCGCTACCGGGACGTCGCCGGTCAGGCCGCCGCGCTGGCGGAGGGCAGGGACGGGGGCGCCACATCCGTGGCTCCCATGGCCTACGAACAGGTCCGGGACTTCTTCTACGAACGCCACAACTACATCGGCGAACTGGACGAGCTCGCCGAGGACCTGGCCCACCGGGAAGGCGCCGAACCGGGCAAAGCGCACCTGGTCCTCACCCGGCTCCTGGCCGAACGGCACGGGGTCAGGGTGGAGACCGTCGACCAATCGTCCAAGAACCGGACGTTCGACCCCGAACGACGCGTGTTGTCACTGGCGGGGCACCTGCGCCCCGGCCAGCGGGCCTTCCAGCTCGGCACCCAGCTCGCCTTCCTGGAGCACGGCGACCTGTTGGACGAACTCGCCCGCGGCGAGGAACTCACCACCGAACAGGCGGTCCGGCTGGCACGGATCGGTCTGGCCAACTACTTCGCGGGCGCGTTCATCCTGCCCTACAGGGACTTTCGGATGACCGCCGAACAGGAACGCTACGACGTCGAGCTGCTCGCCGACCGGTTCGGGGTGGGCTTCGAGACGGTCTGCCACCGCCTGTCCACGTTGCAGCGCCCCGGCCTGAAGGGTGTCCCGTTCTCGTTCGTCCGGGTGGACCGCGCCGGCAACATGTCCAAGCGTCAGTCCGCCACCGGCTTCCACTTCTCCCGCTCGGGCGGCACGTGCCCGTTGTGGAACGTCTACGCCGCGTTCTCAGCCCCGGGCGTCATTCAGAGGCAGATCGCGCAGATGCCCGACGGACGCACCTACTTCTGGGTCGCGCGTACCGTCACCCGGGGTTATGGCGGTTACGGCGCACCCGGCAAGACCTTCGCGGTGGGCCTGGGCTGCGAGCTGCGCCACGCCCACCGCCTCGTCTACTCCACCGGCCTGAACCTGGAGGACCCGTCGGCCGCCACCCCGATCGGCCTGGGCTGCAAGGTCTGCGAACGCCCCGCCTGCCCACAGCGGGCCTTCCCGCCGGCGGGCCGGGCGCTGCTGGTCAACGAGAACGCCGGCACCGTCTCCCCGTATCCGGTCGCCGAACCCTAGGCGCAGTCCCGCGCGTCGGGCGACAGGGCGCCGGCCGAGGCGTCATAGCAGAGGCTGATCGGCGGGAATCCGGACACCCCGGGATCGTGGTCGGCGTCGGAGAAGGTGAGTTGTCCCTGGTCGGGTGCGTCGGGGAAGGTCAGGTCGAGTTCGTCGCCGATCCCCACCGGCCCGGGTGACTCCAGCGGCGCGAGTGGAGCCTGCGGAGTGGTGACGGTGAGCATCGAGGGAACGTCGTGCCCCTCCACCAGGTTGAGCACGCGCACCGAGAACCGGACTCCCTCGGCGACGTCCTCCACCGAGGTCACCGACACATAGGTGAGTGTCTCGAACCGGTCCGGTGTCGCCTGGAAGGTCGTGTACCCGTCGGGGGAGACGAACGTCTGGGCCTCCCATTCCGCGTTGGCGCCGAAGGGGGTCGGCGCGGGCGGGTCCCACTCGGATTCCTCGGACGCCCCCTCGCCGCCGCCCTCGGTCCCTTCCACGGCCTCGGTCCCTTCTGCGGCCTCGTTCCCCGCCGCGACTTCGCTTCCCTCATCGGTGAGGGCTCGGGCGGCCAGGAGCCCACCGCCCGCCACGCCGAGCACGAGCACGGCCGCGCCCACGGCCGGTAAGACCTTTCGACCTCCACCCGTGGGGGGAGCCGGCGGCTCGGCGGCCACCCCCACCCATTCCCGGTCCAACAGCGCGCCCACCGCGGCCGACAGCCCATCCCCACCCGGGTGGCCGGTCAGTGTCGCCGCGAGCCACGCCGCCGTGGGCCTGCGCGCCGGGTCCTTGTCCAGGGCGGCCGTCACCAGGGGCCACAGCGCCTCCGGGACACCCGCCAGGTCGGGCGCTCGGTCCAGGACCCGGTGTGCCAGGGAATCGGTGGAACCCGCGCCGAAGGGCGGCCGGCCGGTCGCGGCGAAGGCCATCAAGGCACCCCAACCGAACAGGTCGGCGGCGGGCGTGGCCGCCGCTCCCCGAAGCACCTCCGGGGCGATCCATCCGGGTGTGCCCACGAGCCCACCGGTACGGGTCAGGGCCGTCTCGTCGATGGCCCGTGCGATGCCGAAGTCCAGCACCTTGGGCCCATCGGGTGCCAGGATGACGTTGCCCGGTTTGAGGTCGCGGTGCACGATCCCCGCGGTGTGCGCGGCGACCAGGGCCTCCGCCACACCACCGGCCAACCCGCGCAGCAGGTTCGGCGGCAGCGGTCCGTGTTCTCGCACATGGGCGGAGAGCGACAACCCGGGCACGAACTCGGTGACCAGCCACGGCACGCCACCGTCCCGACCGGACCCGAGCAGCGCCGGTACGCACCGACTCTCGACCTGCCCGAGCAGTCGGATCTCTCGGGTGAACCGTTCGCGCAGTCCGGGGTCCTCGGTCAGTTCCTCGCGGATGACCTTGATCGCCGTGTACCGGCCCCGCCGCCCGATCCCGGCGTAGACGGTGCCCATACCGCCGGTACCGATCCGTCCGACGACGCGCATGCCGCCGACGGTCTCCGGGTCGTCGGGGCGCAACGGGGAGAAACCCGTGGTCGTGTGGCCGCTCATTCGGGTCGCTCCGCGGGACAGGGCACGTACTCCACATCGGTCATGTCGACCGGGGGATAGGGATGCCAGTTCATGTAGCAGGTGTAGACACCGGCCACCTCGGCCGTACCGCCGACGACGTTCGCGGCCGGCAGGTAGGTCAGCAGCCCGCTCTGCGGGGCGTCGGCGAAGTCCACCGCGAACTCCGCGTTCGGCGTGTCCGCGGAGACCGTGGCGACCACTTCGTCACCAGGGGCGGTGTGCGCGGGACGTCCGTCGGCGGTGGGGTCATCCGGCAGCGGAGCCCACTCGTCGCCCACTTCGAGGAGGACGAAGTCGCCGGCCCGCAGGGTGAACTCGCCCTCGTCCGCCAGGTACTCCAGTTCACCGAACACCCGGATGCCGCTCTGCTCTTGGACGTCGGCGTACACGGTGTTGACGTCGACGCTCGCCACCACGAACTCCGCCCGGTCCACCCCCGCCGGCAGGGCGGAACCGGCCCCGTCGAAGCCGGGGGTGAGGTCGAGGGCCCCGTCGGGATCGGAGTGCACCATGAACAGGCCCTTCGAGGCGATCTCCACCGCCACCTGTTCACCGGCCCCGTCGCCGACTTCTTCGGTGGATCCTCCACCGGCCCCTCCACCGGCCCCCACGTCCGTCTCCACCGGCTCCTGTGCGAACCGATCACCCGCCACCCACGCGACCGACGCCACCAACACCAGCGCGGACACGGCGGCCCCCACCAGGAGCCGGGGCCGACGCCGTCTCGGACGCCGGCGCGGGGCCGGATCCCCGGTGAACACGGTGGGCGGGGGCGGCGCCTCCCACCCCTGCCGCAGCACCCGGGTGACGAGTTCGGTGGCCTCCGGTCCCGGACCGACGATCGTGGCCCGGTCCGCGCCGAGCAGCTCCGCGAGCGCCTGCTCCACGGTCGGCCGCCGGGCGGGATCACCCCCGGTCGCGGCCCGAACCAAGGGCATCAGCGAGTCCGGGATTCCCGCCAGGTCCGGTTTCCCGTCCAGTACCCGCACCGCCATCGTCTCGGCCGACCCCGTCCCGAAGGGGGAACGCCCGGTGGCCGCGTAGGCGACCAACCCACCCCACGCGAAGACGTCCGCGGCGACCGATGGCGGGCCGCCCTTGAGGAGTTCGGGGGCCACCCAACCCGGTGTGCCGAACAGCCCACCGGTGCGGGTGATGGCGGTTTCGTCGATGGCCCGGGCGATGCCGAAGTCCAGCACCTTGGGTCCGTCGGGCGCGAGGATGACGTTGCCCGGTTTGAGGTCGCGGTGCACGATCCCGGCGGTGTGGATGGCCCGCAACGCCTCGGCGACACCGGTCGCGAAGGCGTGCAGGGACGTCCCCATGAGGGGACCGTGTTCGCGGACGTGCTGACGCAGGGTCGGCCCCGACACGTACTCGGTGGCCAACCAGGGTTGGTCCGCGGCGGTGTCCTGGGCCAGGAACCTCGGCACGCACGGGCCGACGACCCGACCGACCAGGTCGGCCTCACGTCGGAACCGCGCCCGGAACTCGGGATCGATGGCCAGGTCACCGTGGACGAGCTTGACGGCGACCAACTCACCGGCGGGGGACCGAGCGGCGTACACGGCGCCCATGCCGCCGGCGCCGAGGCGACCCACGGTCCGGTACCCGCCGATCTCGACGGGATCGCGGGGCTTCAGGGGAGGAAAGGACGGAAGGTCGGCGGTCACGGGCACTCCCGGGGGATGCGGATGCGAAGGTGTGCGCGGCGCGAGCGGGTGTGCCCTAGCGGGGCCCGTGACCGTGGTACCGCTGCTGTCGTTCGGCGATCAGGCGACGCTGGAACCGGCCGCGCCGCACCGCCGTGGTGATGATGATCGTCAGTCCGAGCACCAGGCCTAGGAAGGAGGGGACGAGCGCCCACAGGAGGGTCGAGCCCACGCCTCGCACGATCTCGACGCCACCGTCCCCGTTGTTCGTCACCGCGAACTCGGTGGTGGTGGAGTCGTCGGAACAGGACAGGGTGTACTCGCCCGCCTCGCTGAGCTCGTACGTCCCCACCAGGGACCAGCTCTCGGCGCCGGTGTCGACGTTGTGGCTGTACCCGGGGCTGTCGAAGTCGGCCCTGCCGCCGTCGGGCAGCAGCAGGACGCACGCTTGTCGGCCACTGCCCGAGGACGAGTACAGACCGAGCTGGAACCCGGGGTCCGCCACGGTGAAGGAGCCTTCTTGACCCGAGGTCACCCGGGCCTCGAAGTCGGGGATGCTCACCGTGGAGACCAGGGAGAGCACGAAACCCACGATCGCGGTCGCGATACCGCCGACGATGACGAGGGCGCCGATGACGAACCAGCCCCTCCCGGGCCGGACCTCGCGCGCGTCGACGTGGATGTTCGGTCGGCCGTGGGGGCCGGGGTGACCGTAAGGCGGGTGCTGACTCATCGCAGTTCTACCTCGACCGGGTGTGAAAGTGCCGGTGGGCGGTCCGCCGGCGGTTGTTCGTTGAGACGCGCGCCGGTCGGACTTCGTTGCACGAACCCGGTCAACCGTTTCGGCCGGCCGCCCCGCGTGCCCGTCTCGCCATTCGCTCCGTGTAGGTCGCCCGCCGGATCGCGAGGGTGATGAACGTCGCGATCATCGCGACGACTCCGAGGAAAATGGTCCCGAGGATGGTCAACGCCAGGAACATGCCCCGCTGATCGGCTTCGTGGGCGGTTCGGGTCTCCGCGATCACGTGCGACTGTTCGAGTGCTCCGTCGCAGGTCAGTGTATAGAGGCCCGATGTGTGGACGTTCACCGAGTACTCCAGTCGCCAGTCGTCCCAGCTGTGGCCGACCTCGCGTTCGGTGATCCGGGGGTACTCGGGGCCGTCGATGGCGCAGTTCCCCACGTGGAGCTCCGAGGGGGAGGCGTACAGGCCGAGCTCTCCGACGTTCTCGGGCTGGACGTAGAACTCGGTGGACCCGCTCCCCTCCACCACGTCGGAGACGAGTTCGGGGGTCTTGTCGGGGCCTGGGAGCCCGCCGCCGAACAGGTGGAAGAGCAGCAATCCGACGCCGACGAAGGCGGGCGGGATGAGCGGGACGAGGAAGAACCACCTGCGTCGGGGACGGCGGTCCTTGGCCGGGGTCGCGGGTGCTCGCGGCGGTGGCGCGGGCATGGGGCGGAAGCCGAACCGCGCCTGCTCGGCGGCGATGATCGCCTGGTTCCGCACGGCGTTCAGCCGCGCCAGACGGGTGGACCTGGTGATGAACACACCAAGGACGATGCCGAACGTGGCGAAGATGGCGAGGACCAGCACCAGGACGGTCAGCACGCCCACCCAAGCGGGCACCTCGAACCACTCGGTGAGGGTCAGCACCACGACCATGAAGACGATCGCCGCGGGCATCAGGGAGCCCCCGACCCAGTACCAGCGCCGACTCGGACGGATCGACTTCGGGTCCGGCTCCGGAGGGATCGGCGGAGTCGGCCGGGGTGGCGGGCCCGGCGGAAGAGGAGGCGGCGGACCGGGAGGGTCGGGAGGGCCGGGAGGGCCGGGGGGATCAGGGGGTCCGGGTGGTCCGGTGGGTGGTGCCGGCGGCGGCGACCCGGGAGGAGGGCCGGCCAGGGCCGGAGCGAGGGCCTCGGAGGTCTCGGTGGTTTCCAAAAGGAGCGTCACGGCTGGACCGACCCCCGTTCCTCTCCGGAATTGGGGGAAGGCGACGGTTCGAGTGGTTGCGACATGGGGGTACCTGGTTGGGTCGGATCAGGACTGTCGGACGGCGGAACGGCGACGCACGGTGGTCACCACCGCGACCACTATCGCCGCGAAGGTGAGGGACGGCACGACACCGAGAATGACCATCGCGAGGATGTTGTAGATGGGATGGACCATTCGCAAAGGCCCGGAGGCGCCGAGAGCGTATTCGTCGTCGCCTACGCACGCCAGCGTGTAGGTCCCTGGCTCCGGGGTGTCCAAGATGCCCTCGCCGCGCCAGTCCCCGAAAGTGAGGTGGGAGGCCTTGTCCCACTCCGGATAGGTGTATTCCCAGTCCTCTTCGGGAGGGAAGACGCGGCAAGGGAGGACGGTTGTTTCGGAGTCGGAATAGACGCCCCAGGCTCTGGTTTCTCCCTCGATGACTTCGAAGGTGATGCGATCGGTGCCGCTGATGCGCTCCTCGATGTCCGGTGTGGGAAACGCTGGATTCAGACCGAACGAGAGAGCTGGGACGAACAACAGTACCGCGGCGATCGTGAGGCCGATGGACCACCGGTAGTCGCGTGCAACGGACGTCTTCTTCTGCGCCGATGCCGGTACCTCTGAGGGGCCACCCGGGTGACCAGGGCCGGCGAAAGGCGCGGGTGGTACGGGGTTCCCATGTGGGTGCTGAGGGGGATTGGGCATACACGAAGTGTGGCAGAACGCCCTGACATAAGCGGAATCGAGCACCTTGGTCTCCGTGAGACGTGGGGCCTCGCGGGTACATACATGTCGTGAGTGGGGCAACTCTTCAGTAGTTCCGGTGAACCCCTTGTCAAGACCCTCACCTGGGGATTCAATCAGGGTCCAGAGGCGAATGGACGCTGGGAGCGCAGCCACCGCGACGGAGGGATCCACCGATGTCCAGGGCATGGAACGCGTGGTCATGGGAGACCGATCCGGACAGCGTGCGCCGGGACGTGGCCGTCGCGCACGAACGCTTCACCGACTCCGGCCGACTCAGCGGGCGCGTGCGCTCGGTGGTCGGTGACTCCTGGCGGCGCAGCGCCCGGCACGGGGTCGATCCGGACCGGACGCTTCCCCGGCTCGAAGTCACCGGACCCGCCTTGGACGACCAGCGCGACGCGCACCCGCTCGCCGCCACCATGCCGTTGCTGCGACGGCTGCTGCTCGAAGGCGCCCCGGGACCACAGATCCTCGCGGTCGGCGACGTGTCCGGGCGCCTGCTGTGGGTGGAGGGCGACTACGGGCTGCGTACCCGGGCCGAGGACATGCACTTCATGCCGGGCGCGAACTGGCACGAACGTTCGGCCGGCACCAACGCCCCCGGGGTCGCCCTGGCCCTGGACCACGAGGTGCAGGTCTTCGCCAGCGAGCACTTCAGTCGGGGAGTACAGCACTGGAGCTGTTCCGCCGCGCCCCTGCACGACCCCGACACCGGCGGGCTCCTGGGAGTCCTGGACCTCACCGGCGGCGACCACCTGGCCTCGCCGCAGGCGTTGGCACTGGTCCGAGCCGCGGCGGCCGCAGCCGAGATGGAGATCCGGGCCCGTCGACTCAGCGGGCTGCTACCTACTCCACGTGACCCGCGCGCCCCGGCCCGGTTCCGGGTGCTCGGCCGTGACCAGGGGCTCCTCGAAGTGGACGGTCGCTCCGTCGAGCTCAGTACCCGTCACTCCGAGATCCTCCTGCTGTTGACGCGCCACCCACGGGGTCTGACCGGTGATGCCCTCGGCGTCCTGCTGAACGAACGCGACACCTCCCCGGTGACGATTCGGGCGGAGATGTCGAGGATGCGCCGTCTGCTGGGCAAAGACCTGCTCGCCTCCCGCCCCTACCGGCTGCTCCGGCCGGTACGCACCGACCTGGACGAGGTGCGCGAACACCTGGGGAAGGGCGACTATCGCCAGGCCGTCAACGTCTACGAGGGGCACGTGCTGCCGCGTTCGGAGGCACCGGGCGTGGTGGAGGAACGCGACGAACTCCAGGCGGAGGTGTGCGAGGTGCTCGCCACGCACGCCGACCCGTGGACCCTGCTGGTGTGGTCGGAACAGCCGGAGTGGCGGGAGGATCCTCGGGTGCTCGACGCCGCGTTGCGCGCCACCGACCCGGGGTCGCCCCGGCACGCCACACTGCGGGTCCGTCTGCGCAGGTCGGGATACTGAAGGCGGGTCGGCGCACCGTTGCAACGTGGTCGCAACCTCGACGTAACTAGCGTCACACTCGACCGTCCCTGGGAATTCCGCGCCGGGGCGGCGACCACCGGCGCTCCCACGTCGAAGGAGGCACACCTATGGCGATCTACGCTCCCCCCGGTGAGGCCGGCAGCGTCGTTCAGTACGCGCCGCGTTACGACAACTGGATCGGAGGCGAGTGGGTCAAGCCGGTCAAGGGACGCTACTTCGAGAACCCCACCCCGATCACCGGGCGCACCTTCACCGAGGTGGCCCAGAGTGGTGCCGACGACATCGAACTCGCCCTCGACGCCGCGCACGGAGCCGCGCCCGCGTGGGGCCGCACCAGCGCGGCCGAACGCGCGTTGATCCTCAACAAGATCGCCGACCGCATGGAGGAGAACCTCGAACGGATCGCGGTCGCCGAGTCCTGGGAGAACGGCAAGGCGGTCCGTGAGTGCCTGGCCGCCGACATACCGCTGGCCATCGACCACTTCCGTTACTTCGCCGGCGCGGTCCGGGCCCAGGAGGGCCACAGCTCCCAGATCGACGGCGACACCGTCGCCTACCACTTCCAGGAACCGCTGGGTGTGGTCGGTCAGATCATCCCCTGGAACTTCCCGATCCTCATGGCGGTCTGGAAGCTCGCCCCGGCCCTGGCGGCCGGCAACGCCATCGTCCTCAAACCCGCCGAACAGACGCCCGCGTCCATCCTGCTCCTGATGGACATCATCGGTGACCTGCTGCCGCCGGGCGTGCTCAACGTCGTCAACGGCTTCGGCGTGGAGGCGGGCAAGCCGCTGGCCTCGAACCCGCGCGTGCGCAAGGTCGCCTTCACCGGTGAGACCACCACGGGTCGGCTGATCATGCAGTACGCGTCGGAGAACCTCATCCCGGTCACCCTGGAGCTGGGCGGCAAGAGCCCCAACATCTTCTTCGAGGACGTGGCCGCCGAGCGCGACGCGTTCTACGACAAGACGCTGGAGGGCTTCACGATGTTCGCCCTCAACCAGGGCGAGGTGTGCACCTGTCCGTCCCGTGCGCTGATCCAGGACTCCATCTACGACGGGTTCATGTCCGACGCCCTGGAGCGGGTGGGTCGGATCAAGCAGGGCAACCCCCTGGACACCGACACCATGATGGGCGCCCAGGCCAGCAACGATCAGCTGGAGAAGATCCTGTCCTACATCGACATCGGCCGTCAGGAGGGCGCCAAGGTGCTCACCGGTGGCGGCCGGGCCGAGATGGAGGGCGACCTGGCGGGCGGCTACTACGTCACCCCCACGGTCTTCGAGGGCCAGAACAACATGCGCATCTTCCAGGAGGAGATCTTCGGCCCCGTCGTCTCCGTGGCCCGGTTCGACGACTACGCCGACGCCATCAAGATCGCCAACGACACCCTGTACGGGCTCGGCTCGGGCGTGTGGTCGCGCAACGGCAACACCGCCTACCGGGCCGGTCGCGACATCCAGGCCGGTCGTGTGTGGGTGAACAACTACCACGCCTACCCGGCGCACGCCGCCTTCGGTGGCTACAAGCAGTCGGGGATCGGGCGCGAGAACCACAAGATGATGCTCGACCACTACCAGCAGACCAAGAACCTGCTGGTCAGCTACTCGGACCAGGCGATGGGGTTCTTCTGATGGAACGGGTGGCGGTAACCGACCCCGCGGCGACCCTGCTGCGGGAACTGACCGCCGACCATGGTCCGCTGATGTTCCACCAGTCCGGCGGCTGCTGTGACGGCAGTTCACCGATGTGCTATCCGCTGGGGGAGTTCCGTACCGGAGCCTCCGACGTGCACCTCGGAGACCTGGACGTGGGGCTGCCGGAGCCGGTGCCGGTGTGGATGTCCCGCTCGCAGTTCGAGCTGTGGAGCCACACCCACCTGACCATCGACGTCGTTCCCGGCCGGGGATCGGGGTTCTCCGTGGAGGCCCCGACCGGACAGCGATTCCTGATCCGGTCCCGATTGATGAGCGACGAGGAGGCGATTCGACTGGACGCGGAGACCACTACCGAATAAGAGAACCGGGGCCGGTCGGGAGGAGGGGACCCGACCGGCCCCGGTCATGCCTGCGTGAATCCTAGGAAACCGTGTCCTCGGAGGTGTCGGGGGCGGAGCGTCGGGTGGCCAGTCGCTCGGCCAGCTCGTCGGTGCTCACCAGGTCGTGGCGGATCCGACCGGTCCGGTACCCCACCCGGGCCACGATGTGACCGGCCACCGGTACCGTCACCACCTGGAACAGTCCCACCAGGAACAGCGTGCCGAGGCTGAAGACGCCGGTCTCCTCCGCGGGAAGGAGTCGGAACCCGATCCCCACCAACACCAGCAGCAACCCCAACACCTGGGGTTTGGAGGCCGCGTGCATGCGGGACAACAGGTCGGGGAAGCGGACCAGGCCGATGCCGGCGACGAAGGACAGCAGCGCCCCGGCCAGGATGCACAGGATTCCGGCCCAGTCCAGGATCTGGACGACCTGATCGCTCATGACCTCTTCCCCTCCTCTTCGACCGTGTTCTCGACGACGGGGAGCACGATCTGCTCATCGTCGTCGTCCTCCTGGGTACGGCGGGCGACGAACTTGGCGACGCTGACCGATCCCACGAAACCCAGGAGGGACAGCACCAACAAGGTGGGCAGCACCGTGGGGTCGCGGTTGAACGCCGCGTAGGCGCCCAGGCCGGTCACGGCGAAGGCCAACAGGGCGTCGACGGACAGTGCCCGGTCGAGGATGCTCGGTCCCAGCAGGAGCCGGATCATGCCCAGTAGCGCGGCCACACCGAGTAGGAGGGCGATGACGGTCCACAGGATGTTCACGTGTTCCTCCGCTCGGTGGCCAGGGCGGCCTCCAGCTCGGCGATGTTCTCCCGGGTGCCGATCCCGCGGGCGATGCGTTCCTCCAGTACGTGGATGCCCCTCTTCGCCTCGGCCGCCTCCTCCTCGTTCTGCGCGCCCAGCACGTGCACGTACAGGATGCGTTCGGGCTGGGAGGCCTCCACGATCACACTGCCCGGGATGATCGAGGTGGCGATGGCCACGCACACCATGATCAGGTCGGATTCGGTGCGCATGCGCACCGCCACCACCGAGCTCTTCGGCGGCCCGGGACGGAGCACCCAGGAGCTCACCTCGACGCTGGCGACGAACATCTGACCCAGGATGTACAGGACCATCTGGGGCCCCCGCAACGGCCAGAACCGGAAGCCCGGAACGATCGGCGGCAGCGGGAACACCATCATGATCACCACCGACACCAGGAAACCCAGGGCAGCGATGCCCAACGTCTCCGGGCGCAGCCGGAAGGCGTCGAACAGCAGCATCCAGACCACGGTCATCCCGAGGGCGACGGGGATCTGCACCTTGCCGATGCGGCTGCGCAGGGCGCGCGCACCGATCTTCTTCTTGATCTGTAGAGCGTTCATCGGGACCCTCCGAGGACCGCTTCGATGTAGGGCGTGCGTTCCCACAGGTCGGTCGCGGCGTTCGAGGAGTAACCGATGAGCGGACCGGCGAACACGGTCATGGCCAGACCGAAGGCGACCAGGCCGATCGTGGCGCCCACCATGCTCTTGGGCAGGACCACCGAGGTCACGACCGGGGTGGCCGCGGTCGAGGTGTCGCTCAGCCGGGAGGAGGGGCCGACGGCCTCGCCCGGGCCCAGGGCCGCGGTGGAGTCGTCCTCCTCCTCGGTGTCCTCCAGGATCGTGCCGGGTTCGGCGACCATGCCCTCGGACGGAGTGCGCCAGAACGCGTAGTTCCACACACGCGCGATGACGTACAGCGTCAGCAGGCTGGTGAGCACCGAGGCGCCGACCAGTGTGTAGGCCAGCGGGGTGCCCGCCTCCACACCGGCCTGCATCAGCCCGACCTTGCCGAGGAAGCCCGACAGCGGCGGGATGCCGCCCAGGTTCATCGCCGGGATGAAGAACAGGATGGCCAGGAACGGTGCCATCTTCGCCAGACCACCCAGGTGGTCCAGCGACGTCGACCCGCCCCTTCGCTCGATCAACCCCGTCACCAGGAACAACGTGGTCTGCACGGTGATGTGGTGGGCGATGTAGAACACGGCGCCCGTCATACCCAACTGGCTGCCGAGCGCCACACCGAACACCATGTAGCCGATATGACTGATCAGGGTGAACGACAACAGACGTTTGATGTCGGTCTGCGCCACGGCGCCCAGGATGCCCAGGAGCATCGTGGCCAGGGCCACCCACATCAGGGCGTCGTTGAGCGGATCGCCGGGGAAGAACAGGGTCTGCGTCCGGATGATCGCGTACACGCCCACCTTGGTGAGCAGACCCGCGAACACCGCGGTGACCGGGGCCGGCGCGGTGGGATAGGAGTCCGGCAGCCACGCGGCCAGCGGGAAGACGGCGGCCTTGATGCCGAAGGCGACCAACAGGATGACCTGTAGGACCAGCGCCAGATCCGAGGAGATCTCGGGCAGTCGCTCGCCCAGCTGGGCCATGTTCACGGTGCCGGTCGCGCCGAAGACGAGGGCGATACCGATCAGGAACAGTACCGAGGACACCAGCGACACCACCACGTAGATGGCGCCCGCCCGCATCCGCGACTGCGTACCGCCGAGTGTCAGCAGCACGTAGCTGGCGGTCAGCAGGATCTCGAAACCGACGTACAGGTTGAACAGGTCACCGGCGAGGAAGGCGTTGGAGACACCGGCCACCAGGATCAGGTAGGTCGGCTGGTACACCGAGAGTGGCGCCACCTCGCCCTTGCCCGCCATGCCCTGACCGATCGAGTAGATCAGCACGGCCAGGGTGATGGCCGCGGAGACCGTCACCAACAGCGCGGACAGCCGGTCGGCCACCAGCGTGATGCCGACGGGGGTCTCCCAACCGCCCACCTGGACGGCCTGGGGCCCGAACATGTCGGCGCCCACCATCAGCGTGGCACCGATCAGCAACACCAGCGTCAGCGAGATGACGCTCAGCCACTGCTGGAAGCGGGGCCGGCGGATACCCATCGCGAGCTTGACACCGGCCGCGAAGAGCGGCAACACCACCGGCAGGGGAACGAGGTAGTGCAGGATTCCGGCGAGGTAGTCCCATTCCATGGTCAGTCGTTCCCTTGCAGGTCGCTGTCTTCCGCGCGGGCCAAGCGTTCACGCTCGGCCCGCATGGTCTGACGTGCCTGACGCCGCTGCGAACGGATGCGGCGGCGCAGCTCGCGCCACAGCTCGCGTTCGGCGGCGCGGTCGGCGCGCCTGTGCTCACGCAGTCGCTTGCGTCCCATGCGGATCCGGCCGCGCAGTTCCGTCACCTGGTTGACCATGCTCTGCCGGCGGTGGGTCAGACGACGCATGGTCTCCTGGGACTGCTCGTCGATGTCGCCGTCCTCGGCCTCGACCTCGAACCTGGCGAGCTCGGCCTGGGCTGCCGCGATCTCCGCCTTGATGCGGGCCTGTTCGGCCAGCTCCTGGGCGTCGGCCGCGGCGATGGTGGCCTGGAGCTCGGCCCGCTGCCTGCGGATGTCCGCGCGCAGCCGGCGACGTTCCTGTAGGAATCGCTGACGCACGGCGCGCCGGCCCTCGCCCTGCACGATACGGAGGTCCTCGGCGTCGTCCTGGACCTCGTCGTTGCCCTCCAGCTGCCAGCTCCGGTAGGCCAACGCCAACAGGAACGCGGTGATGCCGAGGGTGATGACGATGGCCGTCAGGATCATCGCCTGTGGTAGCGGGTCGGTCATCTCGTTGACGTCGTCGGTGAACCACCGGATCGGAGGACCGCCCGGTTCTCCGGCCATCGCCAGGATCATCAGGTTCACGCCGTTGCTGAACACGATGAAGCCCAGCAGCACACGGGTGAGGCTGCGCTCCAACATGAGCACGACGCCGACCGCGACGAGGACGCCCACGACGATGACGAGTGTCAGGCTTGGCGACTCGTTCACGAGGTGGCCTCCTCGGTTCGTGCGGAGGTACCCGGATCGATGGCCTCCGAGTGCGCGGCGTCTCGTTCGATCTGTTCGTCGATGCGGGCGCCGAGACTGCGCAGGATGTCCAGGATCAGTCCGATGACCAGCAGGTACACGCCGATGTCGAACAGCATCGAGACCGTGACGTGCGCTTCGCCGAGAATCCCGAAGTTCAGGTAGTAGTCCGCCCCGGCGAGCACGTCGTCGAGGAAGATCGCCCCGCCGATCGCCGTGCCCGTCGCCAGCGCCAGACCGGCACCGATCAGAGCGCCCGGCTGCACCCACGCGGTGGCGTACAGCTCGAAGCGACCACCCGCGAGGTAGCGGACGATGAACGCGAGGCCCGCCACGATGCCACCGGCGAAACCACCGCCGAGGTCGGTGTGCCCGGTCAGCAGCAGGTACACCGAGATCACCATGATCACCGGGAAGAGGAAGCGCGAGACCACCTCGAAGATGATCGACCTGCGTTCGGTGGGCATCGCCTCCGCCCCTGGCAGCCAGGCACGGTTCCACTGGGGCTTGACGTGCATGTTCCGCGGTGCGACCTTCAGGTTGCTCAGGTCCAGCCGGTCGTGTCCGTCGGTGGGTGTGGGCGGCTGGGTGACGGACAGGGCCATCACGCCACCGGGGGCCTTTCGGGGCTGGGCCCGGCGACGCACGAACATCAGGCTGGCCACACCCGCGGCGGCGGCGGCCAGCACCGAGATCTCGCCCATGGTGTCCCAGGCGCGGACGTCGACCAGCAGCACGGAGATGAGGTTGTCCCCGCCGGCCTCCTCCGCCGCCTCCACGTAGGAGGGCCCGTCGGGTCCGCCCACCGCGATGGAGGGTTCCTGTCGACCGGCCAGGGCGAACCACGTCATGGCCGACACGAGCAGGCCGGTGGCGACGCCGATCACCATGTTCCAGATCCGGCGGCCCTTGAGCGCGGGTGCCGAGAAGTGGGACGGGAAGCGGCGCAGCACGAGGACGAAGACCACCAGGCTGACGGTCTCGACGAGGAACTGGGTGAGCGCGATGTCGGGCGCGCCCTGCAGGTAGAACAGGGCGCCCACGCCGTAACCGCCGATGCCGACGAGGATCACCGCGAAGAGGCGGCGTCGCACGAACAGGATCATCAGGCAGGTGATCACGATGATCAGGGCGGGGATGACCTGCACCGGGGTGTCCCACACGCGCAGCGTCGGGTAGTCGCCCTCCCACAGGCGTCCCGTGATCATCGGGATTCCGGCGGTGACCACCAGGAACACCAGGATGGTGCCGAGGTAGACCGGGAGCGAACCTCGCTGGGTGCTACCGGTGACCTGCAACGCCAGGGTCTCCAGGCCGGCCATCATCCGCCGGTAGTTGCGCTCGGGGTTGACGTAGGCCAGCCGGTTGCCGAGCCAGGCGACCCGGTGGCGGAAGTAGAACAGCACCAGACCGCCGACGACGCAGACCGCCGACAGCAGCAGCGGCAGTTCCCAGCCGTGCCACAGGGCCAGGTAGGTGGGGTACTCCTCGCTCGGTCCCAGGGGGACGGTGTCCGCGTAGGTGGCGAAGAGTCGGTCGATCCTCCCGGAGACGATTCCGCCGATCAGGCTCAGCGCGGCGAGGACCACCGCGGGCGCGAGGAAGAGCGGGCCGGGGGAGTGGACCTCGTTGGGCTGCACACCCTCCTTGTCGAGGAAGGCACCCCAGAGGAAGCGGAGGCTGTAGGCCACGGTGAGGGTGGATCCCAGGACCAGGCCGACCAGGACCAGGGTGTCGACGCCACCGCCCTCGGTATAGGCCCCGAAGGCGAGTTCCTTGGCGACGAACCCGGCGGTGGGCGGCAGACCGGACATCGAGGCCAGTGCCACGATCGTGGTCCAGAAGGTGGCCGGCATGGACTTGCGCAGGCCGGAGAGCTCGCGCAGGTCCCGGGTTCCCGTGCTGTGGTCGATGATGCCGACGATGAGGAACAGGGGAGCTTTGAAGAGGGAGTGCGCCACCAGCATCGCGATACCGGCGAGGGCGCCGGCGCGGGTCCCGGTGCCGAGCAGGGCGATGAGGAAACCGAGCTGGCTGATGGTGCCGTAGGCCAGGACGAGCTTGAGGTCGAACTGGCGTAGCGCCTTCCACCCGCCGAAGATCATGGTGATGACACCGAAGAACAGCGCCATCGTCGTCCACACGGCCACGTCGCCGAAGGCGGGCGTGAGACGGGCGACCAGGTAGACACCGGCCTTGACCATAGCCGCGGCGTGCAGGTAACCGGAGACCGGTGTGGGCGCCTGCATGGCCGCGGGCAGCCACAGGCTGAAGGGGAACAACGCCGACTTGGACATCGCGCCGACCATGATCAGCACGAGCGCCGAGTTGACCAGCGCTCCGCCCGTGGGCGGGTCCGCGACGATCTCGGAGATCACGTAGGTCCCGGCGGTCTCGCCGAGCATGATCATGCCGACCAGCATCGCCAGGCCGCCGAACGTGGTGACGACCAGGGCCGTCATCGCCGCCCGTCTACTGTCCTTCGACTCGGCCTTGTGACCGACGAGGAGGTAGGAGAAGACCGTGGTCAGCTCCCAGTAGATGAAGAGCTGGATGAGGTCGTCGGCGAGGACGAGGCCCAGCATCGCGCCGGCGAACGCGACGAACACGCCCGCGAAGCGCGGTAGACCTTCGTCGGAGTCACTGAAGTAGCGCGCACAGTAGGCCAGGATCAGGGTGCCCACGCCCGCGGCGATGAGCGTCATGACCAGACCGAGGGCGTCCATGTGCGTGCCGAGCCGGAGGGAGAACTCGGGGGCCCACTCCACCGACTCCGACAGCGTGCCGCCGTTGAGGATGGTCGGGAGCTGGAACAGGGTCCACACGGTCGCCAGGCCGGGGACGATCGCGAGCGCGTAGAAACCGTTACGGCCCCACTGGCGTATCACTAAGGGCGCGACCGCAGCTGTTATGAAATGCGCGACCAGCACTGTCGTCAATGCGCCCCTCCCGGACCGGTCCGGGCCCGCCCGACGTGCCCGGGCGGACGTCCACCACCCCGGTGGAGAACGAGACCGTCCAGGAACAGATCAGGGGACGGGAGTGTCGTTTCCGTTTTGGTGGGGCATGGATCTACTTGAACTTGCGTGCGCAAGCTATTTAATAGCTAGACTACACATACGTCAAACCACCGCGCGGGTCGGGGACCCGTGTGCAGAGCCCATCCAGCGAGGACCGTTTCTTGCTCGAAGAGACCCCCGATTCCTGTTCTGAGCAGCAGGAATGCGATCATCCGAACGCGGCTGAACTCGAAGAGTTCCAGCGCGTCTGGACCGAACTCATCAACGCGGCGCTACACGCCCGCTCTCGGGGCGGGCATGGGCATCGTGGTGCGGAGGAGATCACACTGACACAATCGCTCCTGATGGAGGCGGTGCGCGGGATGGACAATCCGAGTGTCGGTGCGGTTGCTCACATCGTGGGTGTTTCCTCACCCTCCGCCACTCGGATGATCCAACAGTTGGAACGCAAGGGCATGGTGGCCCGACGCCGGTCCGAGCGTGACGAACGCAGCACGGTGGTCACCATCACGGCGGAGGGCGAACGAGTCCTCGCCGAGCGCCGCAAGCACCTGGAGCGAAAACAGAAGCAGGTCTTCGACGCCATAAGGCCCTCCCTTCGGCCTTTGGTGCTCGACGTTCTCCGTGACCTGCGCGCCGCCATAGACGACACCTGATCGACGAACCTCATCCCCCTCCCCTCCCTCCACCCCCGCCGCCAAGGACTCCCAGGCCCCGAGTCCGCGCATCTCCAAGGCCCCCACCCGGGGCCTTTCGTCATGTTCGGGGGTGGGCCGGGGTGGCTCTGCCGTTGGCAGATCTGCTCCCGGGCGAAATCGTGGCGGTCGAGGTCCCGCCCGGCGCAGGCTGGGATCACCGGTACGAACACCGGCGATGAGGAGGACCGATGCCGATACGACCCACGCTCGTCACCGAGTACGCGCCCGGTGGTGGGTTC
This sequence comes from Nocardiopsis sp. NPDC006832, assembly GCF_040635885.1. NCBI lineage: Bacteria > Bacillati > Actinomycetota > Actinomycetes > Streptosporangiales > Nocardiopsidaceae > Nocardiopsis > Nocardiopsis sp. NPDC006832. The sequence continues at coordinate 21,797 of NZ_JBEYLC010000071.1, forward strand.
GACGACCAACTGGCCGCGCGCCTGCTGCGCAGCCGGATCGTGCTGTTGGGGACCCAGGTCGACGAGGAGAGCGCCAACCGTGTGTGCGCGCAGATCCTGTTGCTGGCCGACGAGGATCCGCACAGGGACATCACCCTGGCGATCAACAGCCCCGGCGGAGTGATCAGTGCCGGCCTGGCCATCTACGACACCATGAACTTCGTGCCCAACGACGTTTCCACCCTGGTCATGGGGTTCGCCGCCAGCATGGGGCAGTTCCTGGCCTGCACCGGGGCTCCGGGCAAGCGGTACAGCATGCCGCACGCGCGGATCATGATGCACCAGCCCTCCGGTGGGCTGGGCGGGACCGCCGCGGACATCGCCATCCAGGCCGAGAACCTCGCGCACACCAAGAGCACCATGGTGCGGCTCATCGCCCAACACACGGGCAAGAGCGAGGAGACCATCGCCAAGGACCAGCACCGGGACGCCTGGTTCACCGCCGAGGAGGCACGGGAGTACGGGTTCGTCGACCACGTCGTGGAGACCGTCGACCAGATGGAGGGCGGCATGCGCCTGGGTGGTGCCACGCCCGGGTTCGCCGGTCCGAGGGGAGGAAAGCGATGAGCGGGCGCTACACGGTGCCGGTGGTGGTCGAACGCACCCCGAACGGGGAACGTTCGTTCGACGTGTTCAGCCGGCTGTTGTCCGAACGGATCATCTTCCTGGGCACGCCCATCGACGACGACGTCGCCAACGTGATCATGGCTCAGATGTTGCACTTGGACTATGAGAGCCACGAGACCGAGATCCAGCTGTACATCAACTCGCCCGGGGGGTCGAACACCGCGCTGACCGCCATCTACGACACGATGCGGTTCGTCAAGGCGGACGTGGCGACCGTGTGCATGGGCCAGGCGGCCTCCGCGGCGGCGGTGCTCCTGGCGGCGGGGACGGCCGGTAAGCGTTCCGCGCTGGAGCACTCCCGGGTACTGCTGCACCAGCCCTCCACGGAGGGGCAGGGGCAGGCGGCCGACCTGGAGATCCAGGCGGCGGAGATCCTGCGTGTTCGGGCGCAGGTGGAGGACATCCTGTCCCGGCACACCGGCCAGACCCAGGAGCGGCTCCGGGCCGACACCGACCGGGACAAGATCTTCACCGCCGAGCAGGCGAAGGAGTACGGGCTGGTGGACAACGTGATCACGACGAGGGAGCTCGCACCTCTCGCGGTGTGATTCGAGGTCGGGGGTGCGGTGGTTCCGGGCAGAGCGCCCCGGAACCACCGCCGGGCGCCGCGCGCCTTGGGATGAGCTGAAACGCGGTGCCGTCTGGTGTGGGGGGATACGGCAGGTCAGGCCGCGAGGGAGAGCACACGGGCCTGGTGGGTCGGGGCGGTGGGAACCGTGGCCAGGCGGGGTTGGTGGGAACCGGCCCGCTCCATGCGGAACAGCGTGGTGCGCTGGTACAGCTCGCCGAGCACCTCGGTGATGCTCAGGCCCAGTGACCGGTACACGGCGGCGAGGAGCTCGGAGGAGGCCTCCTTGCGCCCGCGTTCGATCTCGGACAGGTAGGGGAGTGACACCTGGGCGTCCTCGGCGACCTCGCGCAGGGTTCGGCCCTGTTCGACCCGGGTGCGACGCAGCAGATCACCGATGAGGTCGCGCATGAGCGGCTCGCTCGTCGACTCGGCGGGGGACGGGCCCCTGCGCGCCTGTTCCAGGGAGCGTAGGACGCTCTCGCTCATCTGATGCCTCCCCCGTCGAGATCTCCGATTTCTCGACACTACGCCGCCGAACGCTCCAAGGGGAGAGGTGTCCGTGGCCTTATGCGGACGGCAGAAGTAGCGAGCGGCCCCGTCGAAGCGGGTCTCACCTCTTGACGGGGGAAGGGCCGGAGGCGCGTCTACCCTCGGTGCCCAGAGCCAAGATCTTGACCTGCAGGGTCTCCATGGGCCCTCGCGAGAATCGCGACAGCCACCAGCGAGAACCCGCCACCAGAATCAGAGCGATCACCGCCCAGGCGGCCACCATCCAGCCCGCGTGGTGCGCGTGAGCGGCCAAACCGACTCCCCAGCCGTAGAAGAGCACCGAGGCCAGGATGTTCTGGAGGATGTAGCAGCTGAGCGCGGTCCTGCCCACCGAGCTCAAAGCGGCCGTCACGGGCCCGGGGCGTCGTACCCGGTCGAACAGCACTCCTACGAGCCCCAGGTAGCCCAGCATCAGCACCACGGAGAAGACGAGACGTCCCGCAAAGGCGAGGTGCTCGTTCCAGATGACGGCCAGAGCGTTGAGCGGCAGACCCAACCCCAGTCCCCAGACCGCCATGCGGGCCCGCATGGTCCGACCGACCAGGTCGGCCCCGAACGCTCCGGACCGGTACAGGCGCGCTCCCAACAAGAAGAGGAACACCATCAGCGGGAAACTGGTGATCATCTCCGTCCGGTCGTCCAGAAAGTTCGCCATCCGGTATAGAACCTGGTCGGCGTAGCTTCCTTCCAGGTACAGCCGGCCCGACTCGGTGGACTCCGGGGGCTCAGTCACGTGGACGATGGGGAAGAACAGGAGCATTATCGCCGTCATCCCGCCCACGAAGGTGAGGTGCAGGCCCAGGACGGACCACATGATGGCCGAACGCGTCCGCTCGGAGAGACCGAGCACGTAGACCACCACGAGTGCCGTAAGCGCGTAGCCCATGAGGATGTCCCAGCTGAAGAGGAGGACGCCGTGCAGCGCCCCCTCGATCAGCAGGAGGAAGGCACGACGACGCTGTCGGCCCGCCCAAGGGCGACCGCGCTCCGTGGCGGCCCTGTACTGGATGGCCAGGCCCACGCCGAACAGCAGGGTGAGCATCGCGAAGAACTTGCCGTTGAGGAACAGGGTTTGCAGCCCCTCGGCGACGGGGCCGAAGCTGCCGGTCCGGGGGTAGCCGAAGAGCCAGATGTTCATGGCGAGGGTGCCCAGGATGGCGAAACCGCGCAGCACGTCCAGAAGCGGTATGCGAGCGGGTTCGAAGGGTCGTGGGGTCGTGTGCATGGGCGCATGGTCGCGGGTGGGTGTCCGCCGGGGCATCTACCGAAGGACATAGCTCGTTTTCCACCCGACGGCCGTATACCTTTCGGCGGACGCGGACCCCGTCCACGTACCGCACCATGTACGGATGGGTGCGACAACGGGTCTCGGAGTGGTCGCGCGGATGCGGCGGTGGCGGTGGCTCCCCGTTCCGGTGCGCGACATCGTGGTGACGCTACTGGTGGGACTGGCGGCCTTGGGGCTGTCCCGCGTCGAGTACGGCACTCATGGGTGGTTCAGCGACCTGGTCGTGCTGCTCGCCTGTGCTCCCCTGGTGCTGCGGCGGCGGTTCCCGGCCGCCGTGGCTCTGGCCACCGGCTCCCTCCTGTTCGTCTCGTTCGCGCTCGTGGACCAGGACGGCTCCGTTATCGCTGGCGTGTTCGCCGTGGCGACCCTCGCCCACCAACGCCCCGGCGCGGTGCCGGTGCTGGTGCCGGTGGCGGTCGCGTGGTGGTTCACCTACCTGGTGGTCGTCTACCCTGACGCCAACTCGCTGGTCGAGTGGTCGGGGGATCCCTTCGCGCCGGCCGCGTCCGTGATCGGGGACGGTGTGGACTTCTCCATGGCAGCGGTCCCCGTCCTCGTGTCCGTCCTGGTGGGCTACGTGTGGCGGCTCAGGGCCGACCGCGCCGAGGGGATCCGGCGTGCGACGCGCAACGAGTTCGAGCGCGAACGGCTGCGCGAGAGGGAGCGGATCGCCCGCGAGGTGCATGACATCGCGGGCCACCATCTCAGTGCGATCCGGCTGTTGGCGGTCGGTGGTCGGCAGGCTTTGGGAGGCAGGGACCCAGAGGCGGTCGCGGTGCTGGAGTCGGTCGCGCAGATGTCCGGCCGCGCGGTGCGGGAGGTGCGCGAACTGCTGGACTCCCTACACGGGGACCGGCTCACCGGATCGGCCTCGGGCATGGGGCCGGCGGACCTTCCGCCCCTGGTGGCGGCTCTGGAGAACACGGGAGTGCACGTGGAATTGATGATGCCCGAGGGAATCGGGGAGGGGCTGCCGGAGCGGGTGGGAGTAGACGTGTACCGGATCGTCCAGGAGTCCCTGGGCAACGTGCTGCGGCACTCGTCGGCACGGCGGGTCCGGGTGGAATTGAGCCGCACGGCGAACACGCTGACGGTCACGGTGGAGGACGACGGACGGCGCGTGACGGGGGACAAGGGATCGGGCGGGCGCGGCCTGGCGGGAATGCGGGACCGTGTCGGGGAACTGGGCGGTGTCTTGGATACGGGGAGTGGCCCGGGCCGGGGCTGGCGGGTGCGGGCCGTACTCCCCGTGAGAGGGGACGAATGATCCGACTGCTGATCGCCGACGACCAGCCGGCCGCCCGCGAGGGGCTGCGGCTACTCTTCCGGCCGGTCGAGGACATCGACGTGCTGGGCGCGGCGGCCAACGGCCGGGAGTTGGTGGCCATGGCACGCCGACTGAGCCCGGACGTGGTCCTCACCGACATCCGGATGCCCGGCACTGACGGTGTCGAGGCGGCCCGGGAGCTATCGGGGCTCTCGCCCTCGCCGTCGACGGTCATGCTGACCACCTTCGATACCGACGACTACCTGTTCGGGGCTCTTCAAGCGGGGGCGGTGGGCTTTTTGCTCAAGGAGAGCGACCCGGAACTGTACGTGGAGGCGGTGCGAGCAGCGGCCTCAGGTCAAGGGGTGATCGATCCACGGGTCACACCGCGCCTGGTGAAGCGCTTCGCGAGGACCTCGCCGCGCAGGCCCCCACTGCTGGTCGAAGAGCTGACGCCCCGAGAACGGGAGGTGCTGGTGCTGGTGGCCAAGGGACGCAGCAACGCCCGGATCGCCGGGGAGTTGAGCATCACCCACGGCACGGCCAAGGTCCATGTGACCCGGATCCTGGCCAAGCTGGGGCTGGAGAGCCGGGTGCAGGCGGCCGTCTACGCCTATCGCCATGGACTGACCACCTGGGCGGACGACTGAGCACGTCCTCGTGTCGACCGAGCGAGACGATCTCTAAGAGCGTGTTTGAGAAGGGTCAGGAAATGAGATCCTGGCTCGTCCAAGCACGCTGACGGACGGCATCTCGTCCTCGGGCGAGGCGTCGGGCCA
>NZ_JBEYLC010000072.1:0-26839 GCF_040635885.1 Nocardiopsis sp. NPDC006832
GTGTGGGTTTTTTGGTGGGGGGGTCGCAATTGGTGTTTGGGTGTGTGGGTTGTCGTGTGGCCGGATCCGGCCACACGACATTCGGGTACGGATACTCGGTGATCCGTCACCCTCAGACGTGAGAATGGTGTCGACGACCCACCCCGCCACGGCAGGAGACTCCATGCGCTGCAGCTACATCAGGCTCCTCGTTAACGACTACGAGGCCTGCTTCCGCTTCTACTCCGACGTTCTCGGCCTGTCCGTGCTTTGGGGTGACGAGAACAGTCGCTACGCCGAGTTCGACGTGGAGTCGGGGACACGCCTGGCCATCAATCAGCGCGAGGTCATGGCCGAGGCCCTGGAGACCGACACCGCCGACCCCGAACTCCCCCACCAGGACCGACTGGCGGTGATCTTCGAGGTCGAGGACGTCGACGGAACCGCGGAACGCCTGGTGAACGACGGCGCCCGCCAGGTGATGGAGCCGCGCGACTGGACGGCGTGGGGCATCCGGGCGGCGCATTTCCGCGACCCGGACGGCTACCTGCTGGAGATCAACCGCCCGCTGATCCCGGTGGTGGAACCGGCCGAGCCGGTGAGCGAGGTGAGCCTGCCCGAGGACTGATGGGCGCCGCCTCAGGCGGCCACGTGTTCCACCAACAGTTCGTTGACACGATCGGCGCGCTCCACGCCGAGAAGGTGCGCGGCCCCGGAGACCATCTCGAAGCGGGCCCCCGCGATCCCGTCGGCGAGCCTGCGACCGTGCCCGGGCGGAAGCAGCGGATCGTGCGCGGCGGAGACGACGGTGGTGGGCACCCGCACCCCCGGGACCAGATGACGCTGATCCATGCGCTGGATCGCGTCGCAGATCGAGGCGTACGCGGTCGGGTCGATCCCGTCGAAGTCCTCACTGAAGCGGGCCGCGACCTCGGGGCGTTGGTCGGTGAGGTCGGGGGTGAACCACGGCAGCACCACCTCGGTGGTGACCGCCTCCATGCCGCCGGTGCGCACCCTGGCCGCGACCCGGTCCCAGCGGTGCATGACGGGCGTGCGCGGCGCGGCCGCCAGGAGCACGAGTCGATCCAGCGTGCGCGGGGAGTTGGCCGCGATCCACAGCAGGAGCGAAGCGCCGAACCCGGCGCCGGCCGCGGACACCCGACTGACCCCCAGGTCCTCCAGGACCCCCAGCACGTCCAGGGCCAGGTCCTCGATGTTGCAGGGGCCGTCCGGGGCCGGTGAGTGGCCGTGGCCACGGTGGTTGATCCGCAGCACACGACGGTTGAGGGTGAGTTCGGGCATCTGCGGCTCCCAGACCGACATCTTGGTGCCGAACGGCGGCACGAGCAGCACCACCGGCGCGTGTTCGGGTCCGTCGAGTCGGTACTGGAGCGGAATCAGGGCCATGAATCCTCCGGGTCGCCAGACCGCCAGGTTATCCGGAGTGCTTTCGGCGGTGCCAGGAAAGTCCCGAGGTCATCGGAAGTTGCGGACAGGAACTGACCGCCATGCTTTCTAGTGTCGAGTTCGGCGAGACGGACACGATGAAGGGGTTCCCATGACTGCGACGATCACCCGGACGAACGACCAGGTCGACGTGGAGCGGGAGGCACTGTTGGACTTCCTCGCCCAACAGCGCGCGTTCCTGCTCACCACGATCGAGGGTCTGGACCAGGAACAGGCCACCACGCGCACGACCAAGAGCGTGCTGCACCTGGCGGGTCTGGTCAAACACGTGAGCACGGCCGAACTCGGGTGGATCCGATTCATCGAGGAGGGCCCGGTGGAGGTCGACTACGAGGCCCAGGAGACCTACGACTTCCACGAGAACACCTTCCGGCTGGTCGGCGACGAGACCCTGGAGGGAGTGCTCGCCGACTACGCGAAGACCGCGAGGGCCACCGAGGAGTACGTACGCTCCCTGCCGGACCTGGAGATCTCCAACAAGCTGCCCGCGGCTCCGTGGTTCCCGGAGGACGCCGAGTGGACCGTGCGTGACGTGCTGTTGCACCTGATCCGGGAGACCGCCCAGCACTGTGGTCACGCCGACATCATCCGGGAGTCCCTGGACGGGCGGAAGACCATGGGCTGAGCCGGCCGGCCCCCCGGGCCCGGGGGTCCGCGCACAACGACGGGGCGGGACCACCGGTAAGTGGTCCCGCCCCGGACGAGGTGGCGAGAGTCGCCTCCGCATCCCCCCTCAAAGTACGGAGGCGACCCTCGCTCTGGGAACGGTCTGCGACTCCTCCCCCCTGGAGTCGCGACCTTCAAGGTCTGCCCGCGGAAGCGATCTTGTCGTTCCGCGTTGATACAAACAGTACCCACCGCACCCACGGATAACAACCCTGAGTTACGAGGAACTACTTAAAGTGATCGCCATTACTCGGGTGATGAACGCCCAAGCGGCTGTGGCCATCGTCAACCAGGGGTCATGAGCCGCCTCCCCGGACCCGCGCATAGCCTGGACGAGTGAGTTCACCTCTCCTCAGCCCACGTTGGCTCGGTATCCACCTGGCGGCCGTACTCGTGGCCATCGCATGCGTGGCCGGTACCTATTGGCAGGGCACACGCGCCTTCGAGCCGGACCGCGACGTCATCACCAACCCGGTGGAGGACCTCGCGGACGCCATCACGGTCGACGAACTCGGCGAACCCGGCGAATACCTGCACCCCGACCTCACCGCGAACACCGCGGTCGAGGCGAGCGGGCACTTCGACGCCGACTCCCAGGTCCTGGTGCCCCAGTACCTGGACGGTGCCGAGGGTTACGCCGTGGTGATCCCCCTCGTCACCGAGGAGGGCGTCGCGATGCCGGTGAACCGAGGTTGGACCGAGGACCCCGACACGGTTCCGGCGGCGCCCGAGGGCGACGTGACCGTCTCCGGATGGCTCCAGCCCCCACAGGACACCTCGGACGGGTTCGTCCCCATGGGCGCGCCCGAGGAGGGCACGGTGGAGCGGATCGCCCCGTCGGTTCTGGTCTCGGCGTGGGACCAGCGGCTGTACGCGGCCTACCTCACCCTCCCCGACCGGGAACCCGCGGTCGACGGGCTCACCGCCATGCCGCCGCCGGAACCACCGACCGGGTTCACCATCAACTGGCGCAGCCTCAGCTACACCGTCCAGTGGGCGATGTTCGGGGTGTCCGCGCTGGTCTTCTGGTTCCTCCTGATGCGCCGTGACCTGAAGGAGGCCCGCACCCGGGAATCGGGCGGGGCCTCAGAGGACGGGAAGGCGCGGACGGATCAAGAGGTGGGCGCGGGTTCCTGACTCCCGCCACGCGCGGACGCGGCCCGCTCCTCCTTGGCCCGCTCCGACTTCACGACGCGGTGCTCGACCACGAAACCGAGGATCGGGATGGTGCCCGCGAGCACCACGCCCAGGGTGCGGCCGGCGCCCCAGCGACGGTCGAGCGACACCCACAGGACCACCAGCACGTAGAGCATGTAGATGTAGCCGTGCGGCATCGCGATGAAGAGCATCAGCGGGGACTCGGGACCGAACCAGTGTTCCAGGCCCTCCGGCGCGGGCGCGAGGGCGAACATCGAGGTCTCGCCGACCAGGTACTTGGCGGGCATGGCGACGAAGGTCAACCCGATGAGGAAGACACCCGTCACATAGGCCAACACGCGGTACAGCCCGAACGACACACGCCTCTTGTCCACTGCCAACACACCCACTTCAACGACTGGCCCCGCATAGGGGCGGATCCCCTCCATCGAGGCTAAGTGGTGCCGGCGACCCGCCGCGCTCGGGGTGGCCGTGGCCGTTCGATCTCACATTCTCGCCGTCGGGCCTCACTTGTCCTTACTTGTCCTTGTTGGAGACACGGACGGGGCTGCTCCAGCGACCGTCGGACTTGGCGGTCCAGGCCTTCGGGATCATCCGCAGCGAGATGTAGGAGTCCACGACCCTGATCGGGAAGAAGAACAGCCCGTAGAACAGGTACGAGGGCCTGCGCCGGATCATGGTCATCACGCAGGTGAGCATGTAGTCGGGCACCAGCAGACCGATGGCCAGCGCCGCAAGTGGCAGGAAGGCCGTCACCGCGGTGAACGAGTCGGTGAAGAACGGGAGCCCGGTGAGCATGTCGCCGGCGAACGTGCCGAGCAGCACGAACGCCGCGATGGCCACCGTGACGAGGAAGAGCAACGAGACCAGGACGACCTCGAACACGTACAGCGCCAGGCACAGACAGAAGAGGCTGGGCCACATCTTGTGCCTGCGCAGCGTCTGCCAGAAACCGAGTGTCCAGCGACCCACCTGCTTGCGGTAGTCGCGAAAGGTGAACGGGTCCTGACTGAAGGCCTTGGTGTCGGTGTTCATCGAGACCCGACCGAGGCGCTTGTGGTGCACCTCGAAGGTCATGTTGAAGTCCTCGATCACCAGCCCCGGCGGGTTCACGGTGATCTGTTTGAGCGCGCGGCTGCGGTAGACGCTGGCGAAGCCCGGCACGATGAAGGAGACGTTGAGGCGCTTCCAGGTCTGCCCGAAACGCATGAAGTACTGGAGCATGAAGTACAGGCGGTCCCGGTAGGCCGAGATGATCCGTCCGATGATGCCGCGCTCTCGCGGCTTCCACTCCGAGACCACGAAACCCGCCACGGCGGCGACGTCGGGGTCGGCCAGCTGTCGCTTGGCGCCTTCGACGTACCCCGGGTGGAGTTCGGTGTCGGCGTCCAGGATCAGCACGCCGTCGTAGTTCTCGGTCAGCGCGAACTCCTCGATGACCGCCTCGATGGCACCCGCCTTGCCCCGGTTGGTGAGGAGTTCGAGGACGTTCACACCGGTCTTCGCGGCGATCTCGGCGGTGGAGTCCTTGGAGGAGTCCGAGACCACGTAGATGTCCCAGCGGTTGAACAGACCCAGCGCCGAGGAGATGGCCGTGTCGATCACCGGCTCCTCGTTGTGCGCCGGGATGATGACGGCGATGGTGATGTCGTCCGGATCGGTCGCGACGGAATCGCCCCCCGGTGGTGTCCGGATCAGGTCCCCCTCGGCCCCCTCGTCGTTGCCACTTGTGGCCACGAGGGTTTCGCCGGTGTCGCTCGTGCCACCGGTGTCACCACCGCCGGCTCCGACGAGCACCTTCTCGCGTTCACGGCCGCGGGCCGACGCACGGTTCCTCTTGCGCTCCGGATCACGGCGCAGAGCCGCCCTGGCACCGTCCTCGGCCAGCCGGAGCAGGCCCATCACGGTCCATAGCAGGAGGTTGAGCCCGAAGGCCATCCACAGGAACACGTAACCCAGGGCCCCCAGCCCGGATGCGGCGGCCATGCCCGTGGCGAAGTCGAACCAGAAGACGAAGAGAGCGATGGCCAGCGCCAGGGCGATCAGCCCGGTCAGTAGGCCACCGATGAAACGCGCGATACGCACAGCCCTAGGACTCCTCCGACAGTTATCGGTTTCGGACCGACATTAACTCGCAAAGTCGGTGTTAGGTTGACGCCCTGCGCGACCGATAGGTTCACCCGGCTTCGCGTCCTATGTAGGCCACGCAAATCGTATACACGGGCTTGTGCGAGGTGGTAACCATTAGAGGATATTTGAGGCGAAGCGATGACAGTCAACGTCACCGGAATATCCGATACGTCTTAGTAGTCGGAAAGGATTCGCCTCCCCGTGACCCGACGAGAGAAGGAGAATGCCCGGCGTGATCGGCGACTCACGTTCCCCATCGCCAGATCCTGCCCGCCCCGACCACAGCGGCACCCGGCGGCACACCCCGCTCACCGGCGACGACCCCGGTCGAGCGACGGTGGCGATCCACCAGCCGCACTATTGGCCCTGGTTGGGGCTCATCGACAAGATCGATCGATCCGACCGGTTCATCATGCTCGACACGGTCCAGTTCGAACGCCGTGGATGGCAGAACCGAAACTACGTAGCGGGATCCGGTGAGCCGGTCCTGCTGACCATCCCGGTAGGGCAGGCGAGCAGGGCCGAACTCATTCGGGACAAGAAGATCGACAACACCCAGAAATGGAGGATGAAGCACTACAGGGCACTGGCTGAACACTGTTACCGCAAGGCCCCGTACTGGGACGATTACAAAGACGAAATCGCTCACCTGTACGAGACCGAGTGGGAGAATCTCGCAGATCTGTCCATCGCGACCACACTCATGCTGATGCGCGGGTTCGGTATCGACACACCGATTCTGCGCGCGGGGGACCTCGGGGACTTTCCCGGGTCCAAGAGCGAGCTGCTCGCACAGATCTGCGCGAAGGCCGGCGCGAGCACGCTGCTCGCCGGAGAAGGGTCCAAGGGTTACATGGACCCCGAGATCACGGACCGCTACGGGGTGGACATCGAGTGGCAGGACTTCCGACACCCGGAGTACCCGCAACGCACTCGCAAGGGCACCGAACCGTTCGTCCCCCGCCTGGCCGCGATCGATCTCCTACTCAACGCCGGACCGGAATCGTTGCGTGTACTCCGACAGGCAAGAACCCGCGACTGACCCACTGGTCGGCACATCGGGTCACCGCCCTCCCGGACCGCGGCACGAGGTCGTGAACCGCCCGGGTAACCACCGATCGCCCCCACATTCGGCAAAGGACGGGAAACCGACATGACGATGGACTGGTCACAGGAGCGTCTCCTGGTCTACTCCCCCCACCCTGACGACGAGACCCTCGGTTGCGGCGGCCTGATGAGCAAGGCCAAACGCGCGGGCGCGGAGGTCTACGTCCAGTTCATAACGGTCGGCGACACCGCGGACCAGTCCCCGAAGGGCTTCTCCACGGCCCAGGAACGCCACACCGAGATCAAGAGGGCCTCCGAGCACTTCCACTGGGACGACTGGCACATGGCCCTGCCGGGCGACTCGAACCACCTGCGGCTCGACGGCATCCCTCGCGTGGAACTGGCCCGGCTCGTCGAGCAGGAGAGCCCGCTATCGATCGCGCGCCTGCGACCCACCGTGGTGCTCATCCCGCACCGCACCAGCTACAACCAGGACCACCAGGCGACCGCCGAGGCCGTCCACACCGCCCTGCGCCCCTCCAACAACCGGCTGCGCCACCACCCCGGCCTGGTGATGGCCTACGAGGAGGCGGCCGACCAGTGGCGGACCGAACCGGTGGAGTCGCCCAACCTCATCGTCGAACTGGAGGAGGAGGACCTGCTGATCAAGCTCCAGGGCATGGAGCTGTACGGCTCGCAGAGCCACGAGCACCCGCACACCCGTTCCGAACTCACCCTGCGCAGCCTCGCCGTCCTCAGGGGTATGCAGGCCGGGGTGGCCCTCGGCGAGGGCTACCACGTGCTCCGGCACCTGGCCTGAGCACCCCGTGAGGCACCAGAACTCCCCCACCCGTCCCCAGCGCACCCAGTCCCCCGCGAAGAAGAGAAACCGATCAACGCCCGCAGTGGAGGGGAAACCATGAAGGCTGTCATCACCGGCGGAGCCGGGTTCATCGGCTCGCACCTGAGCGATCACCTGGTCGCCCAGGGACACGAGGTCATCGTGCTCGACGACCTTTCGACCGGATCACTGTCCAACGTGTCCCGGTTGCGGAACTCACCGGCGTTTCGTTTCGTCCAGGGCGACATCTTGGACCGGGAGTTGGTGGACGCACTCGTCGCGGAGGCGGACACCGTGTTCCACCTCGCCGCCGCGGTGGGGGTCTACAACATCGTCGACAAACCGCTCCAGTCCCTGCGCACCAACCTGCACGGGACGGAGACCGTCGTGGAGGCCGCGGTCCGGCACCGGGTCCCCTACATGGTCGCCTCGACCAGTGAGGTCTACGGCAAGAACGACGCCAACGGGCTCACCGAGAACGACGACCGGATCTACGGCTCGCCCATCAAGAGCCGCTGGTCCTACGCCGCCGCCAAGGGCCTGGACGAACTGGTGGCGCACGTCCACGGCAAGGAGTCCGGGGTCCCATGCGTCATCACGCGTTTCTTCAACGTGGTGGGGCCTCGGCAGACCGGGCAGTACGGCATGGTCGTCCCACGGTTCGTCGACCAGGCCCTGGACGACGCGCCGATCACGGTGTACGGCACGGGTACACAGCGCCGCTGCTTCGGTTCGGTCTTCGACGTGGTGCCGGCCCTGTCCCGGCTCTTGGAGACCCCGGAGGCCTACAACCAGGCGGTCAACATCGGTGGGCACGAAGAGGTGTCGATCAAGGGCCTTGCCGACCGGGTCGTGGAACTGACCGGTTCCCACAGCGAGATCACCTACATGGACTACGAGCAGGCCTACGGTGAGGGGTACGAGGACATGCAGCGCCGCTACCCGGACACCTCGCTGGCCGCGCGGCTGATCGGCTACGAGCCGACCAGGGACCTGAACACGATCATCGACTCCATCGTGCAGCACCGTCGTTCGACCGAGGCCCTTCCGCAGCCCGCGTAGTTCCGAGTAACGGGAGTTCGTCGGGTGCCCCGCCGCCCGCGTTCGTTCTTCCACCCGACCCGCGCACAGCCACGAGCGGGCACGAGGCCGGGTCCCCGCCTCACCATCGGTCGCCGCCCACACCCGAGCAGGGAACGGGCCCGGCCCGGGATTCCACGCGAGCCCCCACCATCCTTCGGTACGCGAGAGCGCGACCGAACCGCCCGTTACAGGGCATGAGACGTCTCCGCCCGTGACAGGGCATCGACCGGCCCCGGTCCGCACCGACGCGAGGCCCGGTGACCCGGCGGGCGCACACCGGTTCAGGGCACGATCACCGTCGCCGTCACGGCCACGGTCAGCGCGAACACACCGGCGCTCAACAGGATCAGGGCCCAAGGGCGGGCCACGCTCAGCGGTGGCCCGGAGCCACCCTCCTCCCGCACACCGTGTTCGGTCCTTCGCCACCTCAGCCACAGGTGGAGTCCGAGACCGCCGCACATCAACAGGGACAAGGCCATGACGCCGATCCTGAGCGGCGCCGGAACCTCGGGGACCACGCCGGCCCCGGGAACGAACGGTCCACGCAGGTACAGCAGTCCCACGAGGACCACCAGGATGAGCGTTCGCTGCCAGGACAGCAGGGTGCGCTCCGGTTGCAGCCCTGGATCCCGCCGGATCACAGCAGGTTCCCCAGGAGAACCACCAGACACACCAGCCCCACGACGAACGTGGTCACGAGGGGCAGGGCGCTCATCGGCAGGGTGTCACCACGGCGCATGATGCGCTGGACACGGAACCAGCGCACCGGCGCGTACACCGTCACCACACCGGCGATCAGGGCCAAGAGCAGCCCGACCGCGGTGCGCGGTGCCTCGGCCCAGCCCAGCGGAAGCAGGTGCAGTACGGCGACGGCCCCGGCCAGCAGGGCCAACGCGGTACGGATCCAGGCCAGGAAGGTGCGCTCGTTGGCCAGGGTGAACCGGTAGTCGACGGCCTCGTCACCCTCGGGTTCTCCCGTACCCATCGGTCCCCCCGGTTTCGCGCGTTCGGCCCACGGTCCGAGATCACGGTCACCACAATGAACCCGTGTCCCGCACGGCGACACTAACCCCAGGGGGGCTTGCCTCCCAAACCGATATGAAACACGTGTTGAGTCGGAAATCGACAGGCCATCCGGTGTTCGGCGACCTCCCGCACGCATGTGGAACAAACAAGCGGGCACGACCGCTGTAGCACCCAGGAGGATGGCAGTTGGCCACCGGTCGACACCAACAAGACGAACGAAGAGCAGGAGACCACGTGTCCACCGTCGAACTCACCAAAGACAACTTCGCCGAGACGCTGAAGGACAACAGCTTCGTTCTCATCGACTTCTGGGCGGACTGGTGCGGCCCCTGCCGACAGTTCGCCCCGGTCTTCGAGGAATCCTCGGACAAGCACGGCGACATCGTGCACGCCAAGGTCGACACCGAGGCGCAGCGCGAGCTGGCGTTCGAGTTCAAGATCCAGTCCATCCCGACCCTGATGATCGTCCGCGACCAGACGGTCATCTACAACGAGCCGGGCGCGCTTCCCTCCGAGGCGCTGGAGAGCCTGATCACCCAGGCCCGGGAGCTCGACATGGACGAGGTCAAGGGCAAGATCGCCGAGCAGGGCGAGTCCCGGCAGTAGGTCCTTCCCCGGCAGCGGGTTCGGCCGCCCTCGCAACCGTCCCCTGGGACGGCGGGGGCGGCCGTCGTCTGTCCGGGACCGGTCACCGACACCATCACCGCATGTGATCGTGGGTGTTCGAAGCGCCGCCGGGCGTTGGTCGGGTGTGGCCTGCCCCTGACCACGGCCGTTCCACCTGACACACTTCCCGACATGCACCCGCCCCAGGACCCAGAGGGACATCCCGATGGGGTCACCGTGGCGCCCAACTGGTGCTCGTTCGACAACCGAGCGATCAACGAGCCGCCCACGAGTGTCCACGAACCGCTCACCCGGGTCACCATCAGGGCCCCGCGCGGGCGGTACGTCGAGGTGTTGCGAGCGGTTCAGGCCGCCAGGCCCGACCTGGTCCTGTCCATCTGACCGTCGTCCGGCCCTCGGCGCCCTACCCCGCTCAACGAGCAGGACACCGGAAGGTCACCGGGGGCTTCTCACTTCACCTTCCACGTTCATCTTGGCCACGAGGTTCGTTCACCTTGGCTTCATGCTCACCCGTTTCGATGGGTATCGACCGCGCGCCGCGGGTGTCCTCCCCGAGTGACAACACCGCGCAAGCCCCGTCCGAACCGGAAGTGGCCACATGTCTGTCAGCAACACCGCGTCCCCTCGCGGAACCGAGTCCGGCCGCGGAGTCGCCCCCGACACCGTCCGGTACAACCGTGAGGTTCCCGACCTGGGCGACCCCGTCTTCGACATCGCCGACCTGTCGATCCACTACGGGTCCAACAAGGCCGTGCGCGACGTGAACCTGCAGGTGGGTCCGCGCCAGATCACCGCGATGATCGGTCCGTCCGGCTGCGGCAAGAGCACCGTTCTGCGGACCCTGAACCGCATGAACGACCTCATCCCGGGCGCCCGGGTCGAGGGCAAGGTGACCTACCACGGCGAGGACCTGTACGCCTCCGACGTGGACCCGATCGAGGTCCGCCGTCGTATCGGCATGGTCTTCCAGAAGCCCAACCCGTTCCCCAAGTCGATCTACGACAACGTCGCCTACGGTCCCCGGATCAACGGGATGCGCGGCAACATGGACGACCTGGTCGAGGAGACCCTCACCAAGGCCGCCCTGTGGGACGAGGTCAAGGACAAGCTCAAGGAGAGCGCCTTCGCGCTGTCCGGTGGTCAGCAGCAGCGTCTGTGCATCGCCCGCACCATCGCGGTGAACCCCGAGGTCATCCTCATGGACGAGCCCTGCTCCGCCCTGGACCCGATCGCCACGCTCAAGATCGAGGACCTGATGTACGAGCTGGCGGCCGAGTACACGATCGTGATCGTCACGCACAACATGCAGCAGGCGGCCCGTGTCTCGGACCGCACCGCGTTCTTCACCGCGGGTGTGGACGACGTCGGCGACCGTTTCGGCAGCCTCGTGGAGTTCGACGAGACCGCGACGATCTTCAGCAAGCCGGCCGACCAGCGCACCGAGGACTACATCTCGGGCCGCTTCGGGTAGAGCCGACGCGCGCCACCCGACCGCCCCCTCGACGAAGTGGACCCCGCCCATGACCGCGCTCGCCTCCTCCTCACCGGTTCCGCCTCCTTCGGGTGCGCCGGACGACGAGGTCCGCACGGATCGGGCCGAGGGTCCACTGCGCGTTCTGTTGGTGGAGCCCGAGTCCGAGCAGTCGCATCAGCTGGTGCTGTCGCTGAGCGGGCACGACGTGGACATCACGGTGTGCGTGGACGGTGCGGAGGCCCTGCTGAGAGTGGGGTTGTTGCGCCCGGACACCCTGCTGACCAGCTCCGATCCGTCGGAGGTCGATCTTGAGACCCTGGTTCGGGTGACCCGGCGGGCCACGGACATCCCCATCCTCATCGGGGTGGGTCCGGGTGACTCACAACGGGCGGTCCGGGCCCTGGCCGCGGGTGCGACGGCGTGCGTGAGCCGGCCTTACCGGATCCCGGAACTTTCGGCGCTGCTGCGCGGTTCACTGCCGGGGACCGAAGGCCTGCTGGACAACTCCACCACTTCCCACTCGGCGCTTCGCTCGGGTGACCTTGAGCTGGACGCGCTGGGCCACCGACTGTTCGTGGACGGGCAGCCGGTCAACCTGGCCCTGCGGGAGTTCGGGATCATGGACTTCCTGTTGCGCAACAGCGGTCGCGTGGTCAGTCGCGAGGAACTGTGGACCGAGGTGTGGCACAAGCCCCTGCCCCCGGTGAACAACACGATCGCCGTGCACATCCGGCGCCTGCGGCACAAGCTCGGTGACTCCGAGGCCAGACCCCGTTTCATCCACACGGTGCGCGGGATCGGTTATCGGCTCGACACGGGAAACGGTGGATAGGCCGGAGAAAGAATCTTCCGCACTCCAAGGAAAAGGCCTTCCGGCGCGATCGGAGAGGCCGTTCTACCGTGTTTCCAAACGGCCTTCTCCGACACACGTTCAGGTGACACAGCGGGAGTCGACACGTCATCGGAACCAGGGATGAACAATCCCATCCCTCCACACCACTTTCTTATTTTCCCAGTTCAAGCGGGTGAACGGCACGTCACTCGCCGAACACGCGAGATAACGGAAACCGACCCACACGACTCCCGTTATCTAAAAGTGACTTTCGTTCATCCGGCATTCACTCTTCTTCTATCGAACGTCTTCTCTTCCGATGACCCGGGGTCTTTCTGCCCGCCTAGTGTCGTTTTACGTCAGCCCCGACAGCGGTGATTCAACGAGGAGAACTACGACATGCGCAACGGGCGTTCCAAGCTCGCCGTTCTGGCGGCCATCCCCCTGCTCGCGGCGGCGTGCAGCAACGGTGACGAGGACAGCGGCAGTGCCGCCAGTACAGACGCCGAGCTCAGCGCTTCGCTGACCGGTGCCGGGGCCAGCTTCCCCGACCCTCTCTTCCAGGACTGGATCTACACCTACGGCAACGACGTCCAGCCGGGCGTGGACATCAACTACCAGAGCGTCGGCTCCGGCGCGGGCATCGAGCAGTTCCTGGAGGAGACCGTCGACTTCGGTTCCTCCGAGGAGTACCTCGGTGACGAAGACCTGGCCGTGGCCGCCGAGACTCGCGGCTGCGAAGCGGTCCAGTTCCCGGTCGTGTTCGGCTCCGTGGTCATCGCCTTCGACAACCCGGACCTGGACGGTCTGGTCCTGGACGCGCAGACCATCGCCGACATCTACTCCACCGAGATCACCACGTTCGACGACCCGGCGATCGCCGAGCTCAACCCGGACCTGGACCTGCCCAGCGACGAGATCGTTCCGGTCCACCGCTCCGACAGCTCCGGCACCACCGCGGTGTTCACGCACTACCTCTCCACCGAGGTCGAGTCGTGGGCCGACGAATACGGCGAGGGCAAGGAGCTCGACTGGGCGTCCGGCCTGGTCGGCGGCCAGCAGAACGACGGCGTGGCCCAGGGCATCAGCCAGAACCCGGGCGGCATGGGCTACCTGAACCAGTCCTTCGCCCAGGAGGCGGGCCTGTCCGTCGCCACCATCGTCAACGAGGATGGCAACCCGATCGAGCCGACCCTTGAGGCCACCATCGCGGCCTCCGAGGAGGCCGAGGTTCCGGAGAACTTCCAGTTCTCGATCGACAACATCGGTGGCGAGGGCTACCCGATCGCCGGTACCAACTGGATCTTCACCTACACCTGCGGCTACGAGGACGCCACCGCCGACGCCATCATCGACTTCTGGACCTGGGCCCTGACCGACGAGGGTGCTCAGGACGTCGCCGGTGAGCTGGGCTACGCGCCGCTCGGTGACGAGCTGACCGACCGCGTCATCGCCGAGCTGGAGAAGACCAACTCCGAGAACGGCGGCGGCGAGGGCGACACCGAGGAGGGCGCCGAGGACGACGCCACCGACGGTGACGACGCCGAGGCCGGCACCGAGGAAGACGCCGAGGCCGAAGAGGGCTCCGAGGAGGAGTAACCCCTCCGGGGCCGGGACCGCTGGGTCCCGGCCCCACCGCCTCTCTCGCTTCTTGGGGGCCGGAACTCCGGTTCCGGCCCCGCCCCCCTCACACCCCGGGGCACGCAGAACAGGGGTGAACCGCTCTCCGACTCCCACGAAAGCCATCAAGGAGAAGCACAATGTCCACTCAGGCCCCCGAGGCCCCGGCCCCGGAGGAACCCCGGCGCAGTTCCCTCCGCTCAGGCAAGGGGCGCATGGCCGACCCGATCTTCAAGTGGGTCGTCGCGGCCTGCGGAACGATCGTGCTGGTCATCCTGGCCCTGATGGTGATCCGCACCACCACCGAAGCCTGGCCCGTCTTCGCCAAGGAAGGCTTCTTCGGCTTCCTCACCGGCGAGGACTGGACCTCCGGTAGCTCCCGGACCGAGATCACCGGTACCTACGGTGCCTGGCCGTTCATCTACGGCACCCTGGTCACCGCGACCATCGCCATCGTCATCGCACTGCCGCTGGCGATCATGGTCGCCTTCTACATCACGCACCTGGCACCGCGCCGTCTCGCCAAGCCGCTCTCCTACACGGTGGAGCTGCTGGCCGCGGTGCCCAGCGTCATCTTCGGTCTGTGGGGCCTGCACTGGTTCCTGCCGAACGTGCTCCGCCCGTTCTTCGAGTTCCTCGGGAACACGTTCGGGTGGTTCTTCCTCTTCGAGGGCCCGATCCGCGGTGTCGGTTATCTGCCCGCCGGGATCGTTCTGGCGATCATGATCCTGCCGATCATGACCGCCATCATCCGCGAGGTCATCGTGGTACACCCGATCGACCAGCGCATGGCCGCCTACGCCCTGGGTTCCACCCGATGGGAGGTTCTGCGCAAGGTGGTGCTACCGGCCAGCTTCTCCGGGATCGTGGCCGCCGCCATGCTGGGTCTGGGCCGTGCGTTGGGTGAGACCATCGCGGTCCTGATGCTCATCGGTGGCTCCCAGTCCTGGGGGTCGAGCCTGTTCAGCACCGGTAGCAGCATGGCCTCGCACATCGCCGCGACCTTCGGCGAGGCGGGCCCCGAGGCCAGGACCGCACTGATGGCCATCGGTGTCGCCCTGTTCCTGGTCACGATGATCGTCAACATCCTCGCCCGCGTCATCGTCTGGCGCCTGGGGCGCATGACGGGAGACGCCGCCGTATGAGCACCATGACCTCGACTCCCCCGCGCAAGCACGTTCCGCTGAGCCAACGCCCCCCTGGTTCCGGGTTCCGCCGGTTCAAGGACCGCAGCGCCACCGTGCTCCTGACCGGCGCGATGATCCTCGCCATGATCCCCCTGGTGCTGATCATCTTCGAGGTGACCCGTCGCGGTATCGGCGTGGTCAACCTGGACTTCTTCACCCAGACCGAGCCCCCGCCCCGACGCGATGGCGGCGGCTACGCGGCCGGGTTCTTCGGAACCCTGTACATCATGTCGCTGGCCATCCTGATGTCGATCCCGTTCGGCATCGCCACCGCCGTGTACATCGTCGAGTACGGGCCCAACCGGATGACCTCGGCGATCCGTTTCTTCACCGACGTGATGACCGGTATCCCGTCGATCTTCGTGGGTCTGTTCGTGTACGGCCTGCTGGTGATCGGTTGGGGCGGCATGGGCTTCGGTACCTTCGTGGGCGCCGTGGCCATCGCCGTGATGATGCTGCCCATCGTGACCAGGTCCGCCGAGGAGATGCTGCGGCTGGTCCCGAACGAGATGCGCAACGCCAGCTACGGTCTGGGCGCGCGCAAGTGGCAGACGATCGTGCACACGGTGCTGCCGACCGCGGCGCCGGGTCTGACCACGGGTTCGATGCTGGCGATCGCCCGAGGCATCGGTGAGACCGCTCCGCTGATGCTGACCGCCTTCGGTACCGGACTCATCGTCACCGGCTTCCAAGGCGACCCGCAGGGCGCCGTTCCCCTCCAGCTCTTCAAGGGCGCCGCCCAGCCCTTCGAGGCCGGTATCGACCGCGCCTGGGGCGCCGCGCTGTGCCTGTTCGTGCTGGTGCTGCTCTTCACCGTGATCGCCCGGTGGGTCGGTTCCAGGGCCTCCACCAACAACGCCTGAGCCATCCCCTGTCGCGGGGCCGTGTTCCTTTCGGAGCACGGCCCCGCGGGCTTTCCCGGCCCTGTCGGGCGGCGGTAACCTTGCCCGAGCCCTCATCCCGAGACGATCCGGAGTGTGACCCCCGATGCCCGAGACCACCGAGTACGCCGCCACGTTCGCCCTTGTGGACGTCGACGGCGACGGCCTCATCTCCGCGCAGGAGCTGGCCTCCCTGATGCGCAACCTGGGTGAGGAGACCACCGAGGAGCAGGCCGCCGGGGTGGTCCGGGCGATGGACTCCGACGGTGACCAGCGCATCTCCCTGGAGGAGTTCGCCCGCTACATGTCCCGGAACAGGGGCTGATCCGAGCCGTCGCGGCACTAGGAGGGCTGCTCCACCCACGGTTTCGAGGCGAGGTAGACGGTGTCGGGGACGCCCCGGGCGACCGTGACCTCAACGACCTCCACCACCTCGAAGCGGGTGTGGAGCAGCTTCTCGAAGCTCTCGACGGCGTTGGCGCTCCAGAACGAGAGCACCCCTCCGGGAGCCAGCAACCGGATGAGCTGTTCCAGGCCGGCCGCCTCGTACAGGCGGTTGTTGTTCTCCACCACGGTCCAGTCGGGTCCGTTGTCGGTATCCAGACAGATGACGTCGTAGCGGGCGGGTTTCGGCTTCGCCGCGGCCTTGGCCAGCCAGGCGACGATGTCCTCGTTGTGCACCCGGCAGCGAGGGTCGTGGTGGACGAAGTCGGCGGCCTCACCGAGCTCGTCGTCGTGCCAGGCGATCACCTGGGGCTCCAGTTCCACGACGTCCACACGAGACACCTGCGGATGGTCCAGGGCCTCCCTGGCGGAGAAACCCACGCCCAGCCCACCGATCAGCACACGTGCGTGTGAACGCCCCTTCGGTAGGGCCTCCAGGCTCTCGCGGACCATCTCCCGCTCCGAGGTGCCGTCCCGGGTGTCCATGAGGAAAAGACCGTTGGAGTAGATCTCGTAGTGCGCGCCCACGCGGCGCAGCACCAGATCGCCGCCGGTCTCCCCGGTCACGCGGGCCAGGGTGACCGATTCCTCCTCAGGTGCGAGGTATCCCGTTCGCTGGTTCATGGCCCCATTGTGCCCGCCCCGAGCGGAAAGGGGGCGATGACTCGGGACATGCGCCCTTCGGCGGACGAACGGAGACCATCGTCGGCAGACGAGGGCCGATGCGCCGAGGGACACTGGGGACGCACGGTCACCCGAAGAACCGGACGCGGGCGCCCGCCACCGGCTCCGGCCCGCCCCGAGCAGGAGATACCCCCACATGCTCACGACCACGTCGGTGTCGGACCTGCTGTCACGAACACCGCTCTTCCAAGGGCTCGCCCCGGGACAACTCGACGCCCTCTCCAGGGGCTGTCGGTTCCTATCGCTGGACCAGGACGAGGCCGCCTTCCACCAGGGGAGCCCGGTCCGCGGATTCTTCATGGTCCTGCGCGGGCAGATGCAACTGACCGTGTCGACCGCCGACGGAGCCCGCAAGGTGGTCGAGATCATCCGGGAGGGTGAGAGCTTCGGGGCAGCCATCCTCTTCGAGGGACACGACGCCCCTGCCACCGCGACCGCACTGACCGCCACGGAGTTGCTGGTCGTGACCGGAACGGCGGTGTTCGGTCTGCTCGACCGGGACCCGGCGTTCGCCCGCCGGATCCTGGCGAACATGGCGGGGCGCCTCCACCAGCTGCTCCAGGACGTGAAGTCCTACTCCTTGATGTCGGGCACACAGCGGGTCGTGGGGCTGCTGTTACGGGAGGCCGAGAGCGACGGCGCGGGCGGGAGCGTGGTTCTCCTTCCCACCCGCAAGCAGGTGCTCGCCTCCCGGCTCAACATCGCTCCGGAGACGTTCTCCCGGGTACTGCACGACCTGTCCGCCACCGGTCTGATCGAGGTGGCGGGAAACCGCATCGTCCTGCACGACGTTCCCCGGCTGGCCGCCCTTCTGGAGCGGTGAGGGCCGACCGTGGGATCCGAGTCACACTCGGTCGCCGATTGACCGGGGTCAAGGAAACGGGTCCCGGCACGGGTCTACGTTCGCCCCGCGGCTCCGACCACATCCGGAGCCCACGGAGACGACGAGTCCGTGAAAGGACCACGCATGTTCTGCTTCCAGTGCGAGCAGACCGACAGGACCGGCGCCGTCATCGGCTGCGGAGGACCCGTCGGCAACTGCGGCAAGGACGCCCCCACCTCGGACCTACAGGACCTCCTGGTCCACGCGGTCAAGGGCATCGCCCAGTACGCGACCAGAGCGCGGGCGTTGTCCGCGCCCGATGACGAGGCCGCGGGCTTCATCCTCTTCTCGGTCTTCAACACGCTCACCAACGTGAACTTCAGCCAGACTCGGTTCGTCACCCTCCTACAGGAGGCCGCGGCGGTCCGGGACCGGGCGAAGGCCGCGTACGAGGAGGCCGCGCGAGCCCGAGGAATCATCCCCGAGGAGCCGGCCGGCCCCGCCCGTTGGCGGCCGGCGCCGGACATGGAGGGGCTGCTGCGCCAGTCGGCCGACGTCCGCGTCGACGCCGGTCTCGACGCCGTCGGCCCGGACGTCATCGGGATGCGTTCGCTGCACCTCTACACGCTCAAGGGGATCTGCGCCTACGCCCACCACGCTCACGTGTTGGGGGGCCACAGCGCGGAGGTCTTCGGCGGGGTCGAATCGGCGTTGGACTACCTGGCCACCGACCCGACCGACATCGAGGAACTGCTCGAAAGGGCCCTCGACCTGGGGCACCTGAACTTCACCGTCATGGAGTTGCTCGACGGGGCCAACACCGGCACCTTCGGCGCCCAACAGCCCACGGCCGTGCGGACGACACCGGTCGAGGGCAAGGCGCTCCTGGTCAGCGGGCACGACATGCGGGATCTGGCCGATCTGCTGGAACAGACCAAGGACGCCGGGGTCAAGGTCTACACCCACGGCGAGATGCTCCCCGCCCACGGCTACCCGCTACTCAAGGCCTATCCCCACCTGGTCGGCAACTACGGTGGCGCTTGGCAGAACCAGCAGGAGGAGTTCGCCCGGTTCCCCGGCGCGATCCTGATGACGTCGAACTGCATCATCGAACCACACGCCTCCTACCGGCGCCGGATCTTCACCACGGGCCCCGTCGGGTGGCCCGGGGTACGGCACGTCGCCAACGGTGACTTCCGCCAGGTGATCCGGGCGGCGAAGGCGCTTCCCGGATACGAGGAGACCGATCCGGAGGAGAAGTCCATCATGGTGGGCTTCGGGCGCGACGCGGTGCTCGCCATCTCCAACCAGGTGACCGACGCCGTCAAGCGGGGCGCCATCCGGCACTTCTTCTTGATCAGCGGATGCGACGGGCCCACGCCGGGGCGCAGCTACTACACGGAGTTCGCGCTCGGGGCGCCGGACGACTCGATCATCCTCACCCTGGGCTGCGCCAAGTACCGCTTCAACCGACACGATTTCGGTGACATCGAGGGGATCCCCCGGCTGTTGGACGCGGGGCAGTGCAACGACGCCTACTCCGCGATCAAGATCGCCATGGCGCTGGCCGACGCGTTCGAGTGCGGGATCAACGACCTGCCCCTGACTCTGGTGCTGTCCTGGACCGAGCAGAAGGCGGTGGCGGTCCTGCTCACGCTGCTGGCACTCGGCTTCCGCGGCATCAACCTCGGCCCCACGCTCCCCGCCTACCTCACACCCGACCTGGCCGACGAGTTCATCGACCGGTTCGGGCTGCGGACGATCGACGACCCGGTGGCCGACGTGGCCGCGGCGCTGCGCGAGGTGGGGGCATGACCGAAACGGTCCCGGACTCGTCGGCGGCCGATTCCGAGCCCTGCGGGTGCGGCGGTGGCGGGTGCCACCCGATCACACTGTCCACCTCCGATGGAGAGGACCTGGAGTTCTGCTGCCCACCCGAGCAGAACGTGTTGGAGGCCGCAGCGGCGGCGGGCGCCACTCTGCCCGCCTCGTGTAAGCGGGGCACCTGCGGGTCCTGCCACGCCAACGTGACGGACGGCGAGTACGAGTTGGGCTCCCACAGTCCTCAGGCGCTGCCGGAGGAGGACCGGGACGAGCACAGGGGTGTGCTGCTGTGCCGCACCTTCCCCCGGGGACCGGTCTCGGCGGACCTGCCCTATGACGGTTCGCGTGTGCTGCGCGGTGAGATCCCGGTGTGGGAGGCCACGATCACCACGTTGGAGGAGGTGGCCAAGGACACCGTCCGCCTCGAAGTGCGGGTCGACACCGACTCCGAAGAGGGGCTCGACTGCCAGTTCGAGCCCGGCCGGTTCGTGGAACTCCAGCCGCCGGACCGGGAGGACGCCAAGCGGGCGTACTCACTGGCCAACACCGGAAACTGGGAAGGACTGATGGAGTTCTTCGTCCGGTTGCGGCCCGATGGCGCGTTCTCCGGTCACCTCCGGCACGAGGCCCGAACCGGATCGAAGCTCATCGTTCGCGGCCCCCTGGGCGCCTTCGGACTGAACGAGACGGGGCTGCGGCCACGCTGGCTCGTCGCCGGCGGGACCGGTCTCGCGCCGATGCTGTCGATGGCCCGGCACATGGTCGAGTGGCAGGAGCCGTATCCGGTCCGGTTGATCCTCGGGGTCAACGAGGAAGAGGAGGTCTTCGGGTTGTCGGAGATGCGTGAGCTGTCCGCCGAGGCTCCGGCGATCTCCGCGTTCGGTGGCCTCCCGGGCTTCGATTTCGACGTCTGCGTGTGGCGCCCGAGCGACACGTGGCGGGGGTCGGTCGGGACCCCGGCCGACCTCGTGCGATCGGGTCTGAAGTCCGAGGGCGTGCTCCCCGACCTGTACGTGTGCGGGCCGCCGCCGTTAATCGACTCGGTTCTGGAGGCCGCGGTCGAGGGCGGTGTCTCCGAGGAGAACGTGTTCTGGGAGCGTTTCCTGCCCTCGTGAAGGGCTGTCTCCCTTCCGCCCCGAACCTACCGGCGAGTAGGTTGGATCCCGGCACGTCACGAGAGGGAGAGAGTTCATGAGCGAACGCGTGAGCGTACTGCGCAGAGTGGCCCCGCGGGCGCTCGGAGGCCTGTTCGTCGCCTCCGGGATGCTGCACTTCGTCGCACCGAAGCCGTTCGAGGCGATCATGCCCCGGCGGCTGCCCGCCCACCGCGCGTTCGTATACGGCAGCGGGGCGGCCGAACTGGCCTGCGGGGTCGGCCTGCTGACCCGGCGGAAGTGGGCCGGCCCGGCCGCCGCCGCGCTGTTGGTGGCCGTGTGGCCCGCCAACGTACGGATGGCCCTGGACTCGGGTTCGGGCCGCCTGCCCGGGCCGGCCGACAACCGGCTCATCGCCTGGGGCCGTGTGCCCCTCCAGGTTCCGCTGATTTGGGCGGCCCTACAGTCACGTCCCGCCGACGGTCAGCACCCCGATCCCGCCCCGGGGAAGTCGGTGCGCGCATCCTCTCCGGCCTCGACGTAGTGGACCTCCACCACCCCGCACATCTCCGCCATCGCCGAAGCGACCGCCCCACGCCGGTTACCGTCTTCCACCCTCACGTCGTACCGGGGCGGGAAGCTATCCGGGCGCAACCCCTCCGGCGGGTCCTCCGAGATTTCGAGGAACTGCCGGTAGGCGTCCTCCTGAGTGACGAAGAGGTACGAAACGACCTCGGGTGATTCGTTCAGGAAGGTCTCGATCTCCTCCCACTCGTCGTCGAACCCGTTTTCACGCCCCTCGCACAACGGGTCCAGGTACGTCTGTGAACACACCAGGACGTTGAGCAGGTCCTGGTCCTCGTCGGGTACCAAATCCTGGTCGAGTCCGGGGGGAAGACATCCGGTGGTGACCACGAACAGGAGGGGGACGGCGGCCAGGGCGACCGGGCGCAGGGGGGCGGACATCTTCCACGATCCTCGTTTCTCTTCGACGGCACCCCCAGGATGCCGGAGCCGCGGAGGGAAACGAGAAACCCCGCCCCGAACCGCGTCTTCGGCGGATCGGAGCGGGGCGCGTTCGTACGGGCCGTTTCCCTACAGGCGGCAGGCGTAGATGTCGGTGACCAGGATCGCTCGGGCCCCCAACTGCCACAGGTCGTCCATGATGCGCTGGGCCTCCTTGCGCGGCACCATCGAACGCACCGCGACCCAGCCCTCACGGTGCAGTGGGGAGACCGTCGGCCCCTCCATGCCCGGAGTGAGCGCGACCGCGCCCTCCAGGTTCTCGGCGTGCACGTCGTAGTCCATCATCACGTAGTCCCGAGCCACCAGAACGCCGCGCAGCCGCCGCAGCAACAGATCGATCTGGGGGTTGTCGGGCGCGTTCGTGGGCCGGATGACCACGGCCTCGGACACCAGGATGGGGTCACCGAAGGTCTCCATCCCGGCGTTGCGCAGGGTGGTCCCGGTGGAGACCACGTCGGCCACCGCGTCGGCCACGCCGAGCTGCACCGAGCTCTCCACGGCTCCGTCGAGGTGGATGACCCGCGCCGACACGTTCCGCTCCTCCAGGTAGGAGCGGAGCAGTTCGTCGAAGGACGTGGCGATGCGCTTGCCGTTGAGGTCGTCGATGCTCATTCCGGCGCCGCCGGGAGCCGCGAATCGGAAGGTGGACCCCCCGAAGCCGAGGGGAAGGACCTCGTCGACGGGCGCGCCGGAGTCCAGCAGCATGTCGCGGCCGGTGATCCCGGCCTGGAGGATGCCCTCGCCGACGTAGACGGCGATGTCCTTGGGTCGCAGGAAGAAGAACTCGGTGTTGTTGTCCGGATCGACCAGCACCAGGTCACGGCTGCTCTTGCGCTGCCGGTAACCGGCCTCGGTGAGCATCTGGACGGCGGGCTCGGAGAGTTGGCCCTTGTTGGGCACGGCGATTCTGAGCATGTCGGGCATGTCGTGGTTCCTTGATCGCTCTTACGTGTACGGGGACGTCCGGTGGCCGGCGAACGCTCACGCCCGGCAGGGGCATGGGGCGGGCCGACCTACAGATGCTTGTAGACGTCCTCGAGCCGCAGGCCACGGGCCAGCATCAGAACCTGGAGGTGGTAGAGGAGCTGCGAGATCTCTTCCGCGGCCTGCTCGTCCGATTCGTACTCGGCGGCCATCCAGACCTCGGCTGCCTCCTCGACGACCTTCTTACCGATGGCATGGACGCCGGCGTCGAGTTGGGCGACGGTCCCGGACCCCTCGGGGCGGGAGCGTGCCTTCTCGGACAGCTCGGCGAACAGCTCTTCGAAGGTCTTCATGGTCTCTTTCCTCGACCGACAGTGCTGTACCAGAGTAGGTGCTCCGGACCACCGGTGCCCAACCGGGGCCCAGGAGTCTCGGCATGTGAGAACGGCGGGTGTGCCAGGTCACGGCAAGGGCCCCGCCCGGATCCACCGTCCGATCCCGGTCCGCGGGTCGGGGCCACGGGTCAGGCCAGACGACGCGCCACGGCCCGTACGAGGGGTCGTGGCAGCAGACGAAGGAGCCCGTCGGCGGTCTTGTACTGGGCCCCGGGGATGACCGCGGGGCGCCCCGCCGACCACGCGGTGAGCGCGTCGCGGACGATGTGCTCCTTGTGGACGAACGCGAACTGGGGCATTCCCTGCGCCTGGACCTCGCGGGTCATGTCGGTGCGCACGAACCCCGGCAGCACCACGGTGACGTGCACACCCTTCTTACGTACCTCGGCGGCGACGCTCTCGCTCCACATCGTGACGAACTTCTTGCCCGCCCCGTAGACCGAACCACCCGGGTTGGCGGGAATCTCCCCGGCCATGGACGCCACGTTCACCACGCCCAGTCTCCGGGTCTCGCCGGCGGCCCGCCGGGCGATCTGGACGGGGAGCACGGCT
Organism: Nocardiopsis sp. NPDC006832; assembly: GCF_040635885.1. NCBI lineage: Bacteria > Bacillati > Actinomycetota > Actinomycetes > Streptosporangiales > Nocardiopsidaceae > Nocardiopsis > Nocardiopsis sp. NPDC006832. The sequence continues at coordinate 23,785 of NZ_JBEYLC010000072.1, forward strand.
CGGGTCAGTTGGAGGACGGCGCGAACGTTGAGGTCGAGCATCGCGTCGATCTCGGCGGGTTCCTGCTCGGCGAAGACGCCGCCGTCCCCACGCCCCGCGTTGTTGACGAGCAGGTCGATGGGATCGAGGCCCCCCGTGCCGTCCACGGCGAGGCGTTCGGTGACCGAGGCGAGGCCTTCGGGGACGCCCAGATCGGCGACGAGGACCTCGACGGGGGTTCCGTAGCTCTCCCGCAGGTCGGACGCGACCTCCGCCAAAAGCTCCGCGCGACGTGCGACCAGGACGAGGGCGTGGCCGCGTTGGGCGAGCCTGCGGGCGAACTCCTCACCGATCCCACTGGAGGCACCGGTGACCAACGCCGTTCGAGGGTGGTCGGGGACGGGGGATGTGCTGTCCGGTGCGCTCATGCCCTCAGGGTAGGGCGGGCGGTGTGGAACGGCGCGGGCCCACCACCGGTTCCCGTTTTCCGAGTGGCGATGCCCACCCGGTGTTTCCCGGACAAACGCCCACGTGAATTCCCCCACGACCCGCCGAGGCGTTAGCGTTCAAGCATGTCCGAGACACACAGCCATGCCGGACCCCTTTCCGCCCTCCGAATCGAGGAACGACTGCGCGACACCCGACTGTTCTTCAGTCAGGCGCTGCGAACCTTCCACGCCACCGGATCCATCCTGCCCAGCAGTGGTGCGCTCGCCTATGAGATGGCCGAACACATCCGCCACCGCACCGACCCCGACGGGACCCTGAGCATCCTGGAGGCGGGCGCCGGCACCGGCGCCATCAGCCGTGGGATCGCGGCCGCCATGCGCCCCGGCGACACCCTCGACCTCGTCGAGGCGAACCCCGAGTTCGCCGCCCACGTCGAGGAGCTGTTGTCGACCGACCCGGACATGTCACGGATCGCCGACTCCGCCACGGTGCACGCTTGCCTGGTGAACGACCTGGGCACCGACCGGACCTACGACGTGATCGTGTCCGGGTTGCCGTTCGCCAACTTCACCGCGGACCAGGTGAAGGACATCCTCGACTACTACTTCACGGTGCTCCGCCCCGGCGGAACGCTGTCGTTCTACGGATACCTGTACACGAAGGAGGTCAAGGCGGTCATCGCCAAGCGCGAGGACTACCTGCGCCAGGCCCGGACGAGCTGGGTGGTCCAGGACTGGATCGACCGCTACGGGATCGGTTCGGAGAAGGTCTTCGCGAACGTCCCGCCCGCCTGGGTCCACCACCTTCGCAAGCCGGAGAACGATCTCCGAGGCTGACTTCCGCGAAGTCCCGGCCGGGTGGGCGACACACCGTCCCACCCGGCCTTTTTCGAGCGCCGAAGATGAGGAACCTCCCGAGGTTCTCCGGTCCTCGTTTTCGGGTGATCTGCATCACTTTGCACTCCGGTCGCAGGAGTCCCACGACGCGGGTAGTCTCGCGTTGACCTCCGGGGGAGACGTTCTTTCCTGGAACGACCGACATCAGCTGATTCGCCACACTGCGCGTTAAAAGTTCCTGATATCTGGTCAAAGTTCCCCGAGGCTCATCCCGCGCCACCATCCTTGCGTCTACGTTTTCCACACCGATCCCGTGTGAACCGATCGCATGTGCGCGGAGTCCTACATCTCACCTATTTTCCCAGGTCATGTAGTGGACCATGTGGAGGAGGCAACGTGACGCTCACCCAAGCGGTCGAAGCGACGTCCACGAGGGCGACCGACACAACTCTCGCGACCATGCCTCTCGACGCGCGCCAACGCGTCTCCGCGTTGGCGCGCACCTCGCGACTTCTCGTCGCCTGCGACTACGACGGCGCCTTGGCCCCCGTCGGCTCCGACCACCGCGGCCCCCTGCCGGAGGCCGTCCGCGCCCTGCGCGACCTGGCCGACCTGCCGGGCACCGTGTGCGCGGTCGTCTCCGCCCGTCCCCTGCGCGACCTCGCCGTGCTGTCCCGGTTGCCCGCCGAGGTCCGCCTCGTCGGCGCCCACGGCACCGAGTTCGACACCGACCTCACCGTCGACACCCCCACGGACAAGTCCGCCGCCCTGGAGGTGCTCCGCGAACAGGTCGACGCCACCGCGCTCCTCTACATCGGCGGCGGCGAGGGTGAGGAGCCGGTGTTCACGAACCTGAACACCGGAGCCGACGCGGGTGTCCGCGTGGGCCCCGAACCCACCGTCGCCTCGCACAGCGTCCCGGACACCCCCACCGCCGCCACGCTCCTGACCCTGCTCGCCAACGAGCGTCGCTCCTGGGTGTTCGGCGAACGGCCCACTCCCATCGAGCGCATGTCCATGCTCTCCAACCAGTCCTCCGTGGCGCTGATCGGACCGGACGCGCGGCTGCTGTGGTTCTGCCACCCCGAACCCGATTCCAACGCCCTGTTCGCCGAGGTGTTGGGCGGGCGCCAGGCGGGCGTCTTCGCGATCGCCCCCGCCCACGGCGGTCTCCCCCTGGGACAGCGCTACCTGCCCGGCACCATGACCGTGCGCACCCGCTGGTCGCGGCTGGAGGTCACCGACTACCTCGCCCAGGACACCGAACCCGGCCGCACCGACCTCATCCGTGTGATCGCCGGTGTCACGCCCGCCACCATCGAGTTCGCGCCACGCCCCGACTTCGGTCGCGCCCCGATCCGCCTCACCATCGAGCCCGAGGGGCTGCGCGTCCAGGGCGCCGACTTCCCCATGGTGTTGCGCTCCCCCGGTGTGGAGTGGCACGTGGACCACGACGGCACCGACGACGTCGCCCGAGCCACCGTCCACCCGCGTTCCGAGCAGCCCGTGGTCCTGGAACTGCGCTGTGGCACCGACTCCCTCGCCGCCGAGGAGAGCACCGAACCCGAACGCCAGGAGAGGGCGGCCCACCACTGGTCCCGGTGGCTGGACACCCTGACCCTGCCCGGTACGGAGAGTTCGTTGGCGGCCCGATCGGCGTTGACCCTCCGCGGCCTGTGCACCCCCACCGGCGGGGTCATGGCCGCCGCCACCACCTCCCTACCCGAGGAGATCGGCGGAGTCCGCAACTGGGACTACCGGTACTGCTGGCTGCGCGATGGCGCCCTGAC
>NZ_JBEYLC010000073.1:0-26770 GCF_040635885.1 Nocardiopsis sp. NPDC006832
CAGAAGTGGAACTTGCCGAGCTTCTCGTTGAGCATCTTGCCGGTGAACTTGGGCCACCAGAAGTAGAAGCCCGCGAACATCGCGAACACCACGGTGCCGAACACCACGTAGTGGAAGTGCGCCACCACGAAGTAAGAGTCGGTGACGTGGAAGTCCAGCGGCGGCGAGGCCAGGATGACGCCGGTGATACCACCGAAGAGGAAGGTCGCCAGGAAGCCGATCGTGAACAGCATCGGCGTCTCGAAGGAGAGCTGCCCCCGCCACATCGTGCCGATCCAGTTGAAGAACTTCACACCGGTCGGTACCGCGATGAGGAACGTCATGAACGAGAAGAACGGCAACAACACCGCGCCGGTCGGGAACATGTGGTGCGCCCACACGGTCACGGAGAGGCCGGCGATGGCGATGGTGGCCGCCACCAGGCTCTTGTAACCGAAGATCGGCTTGCGGCTGAACACCGGCAGGATCTCGGTCGCGATACCGAAGAACGGCAACGCGATGATGTACACCTCGGGGTGACCGAAGAACCAGAACAGGTGCTGCCACAGGATGGCGCCGCCGTGCGCCGGGTCGAACACGTGGGTACCGACCATGCGGTCGGCGCCCAGCGCGATCAGGGCTCCGGTCAGGACCGGGAAGGCGATGAGCACCAGGACGCTGGTCAGGACCACGTTCCAGGTGAAGATCGACATGCGGAACATCGTCATACCGGGTGCGCGCATGCACAGGGCGGTGGTGATGAAGTTGACCGCACCGAGGATGGTGGCCAGACCGGACACGGCCAGGCCCAGGATCCACAGGTCGCCGCCCAGTCCGGGAGAGCGCACCGCGTCCGACAGCGGGGTGTAGGCGAACCAACCGAAGCTGGCCGCGCCACCCGGGGTCAGGAACCCGCTGATCGCGATGAGGCTACCGAAGAGGAACAGGTAGTAGCCGAACAGGTTCATCCTCGGGAACGCCACGTCGGGCGAACCGATCTGAATCGGCATCATGACGTTCGCGAACCCGACGAACAGCGGGGTCGCGAACATCAGCAGCATGATCGTGCCATGCATGGTGAACAGCTGGTTGAACTGCTCGTTGGACATGAACTGCATGCCCGGCGAGAACAGCTCCAGACGCATCAGGACCGCCAGCACCCCGCCGAAGAGGAAGAAGGCGAAGGAGGTGATCAGGTACATGTACCCGATGATCTTGTGGTCGGTCGACGTCATCCAGTTGACGAGGAGCGACCCCTTGCGCGACGGTGCCTGACCATCGGTGCGAGGCTTGGTCGCCTCGGTTGCCGTCGTACTCATCACTCGTCATTCTCCTCGGTCGCCTCGGCGCCGGAGCCCTCGGCCCCGGTGCCCTCGGCCCCGGAACCCTCGGCCGAGTCGGTGGAATCCTCCACCAGACCCTCGGCGTCGGCCTCCTCGGAGGCCAGTTGTTCCTGTTCGGCGTCCCAGGCCTCGTACTCGTCCTGCGGCAGGACCTCGACGTTGAAGAGCATGCGGGTGTGGTCGACACCGCACAGCTCGGCGCAACGACCGACGTACGTGCCCTCGGTGCCCTCGGTCATGTCGACCTGGAACGCGTTGTCGCGTCCGGGGATGACGTCCATCTTGAAACCGAACGCCGGGATCCAGAAGGAGTGGATGACGTCGGGAGAGTGGAGGTCGAAGTGGACGACCGAGTTCTCGGGCAGGACGAGGGTGGGCTGAGTGGAGCGGTCGGCGGTGCCGTCCGGGTTGGGGATACCCACCTCGGAGTGGAGCACCTCCCCACCGTTCTCCTTGGTGTCGTCCATGTAGTTGAACTGCCAGGCCCATTGGAAGGCCACGACCTCAACATGCACGTCCGCGGGCTCTTCGGTCTCCATCAGGTACGCCTGGTCTCGGGCGGTGAAGAAGAAGAGCACCGAGATGACGACGATCGGCAACACGGTGTACAGCGCTTCGATGGGCATGTTGTACCGCACCTGCGGCGGCAACTGCTCAGAGCGCTTGCGGTGGAAGAGGATCGTCCAGATGAACAGTCCCCATACGAGAATGCCGACCGCGAAAGCGGTGACCCACGAGCCCTGCCAGAGCGCGAGAACACGCTCGGCCTGCTCGGTGATCGGTTCCGGCATGCCCAAACGAGTGAGCTCGTTCGACGCGCAGCCGGTCGCGGCCAGCCCCAACACGGCGAGCGCGGCGCCGCGTGGTGCCCATCGGCGCAGTGTCGAGCGCCGATTTTTTTGGCGGGTCGGACTCACGGATTGCCTTCCCAGCGGTGAAGCCCGCGGATCCTCCACGGGCGGCCTAAGTATCCAAAGCTTTTCAGGGGGAAACATTATCGCGAACCGGTCGAGGTGCCGCTCATGGGCTCACCTGGTCAGCGTGTTGTGCCAGGCGTGCCTCCCGGAACGCTCGTCCGTCTCGCGGAGCCGGGCCAGGTCGCCCGCGAGGGACTTCCTCCCGGCTGGCTACGAGGCGCGGCCCGGCGTATCCCCGGACCCTCGGCCGGGTTCCCGCACATCACCGCCGTGGGCGGGGGTGCGCGCGTTCTCGGCACGAGACTAAGGCGAGCGTATCGCTGGGTTTACGACACCCTTAACCGGGTGCGCCTTTTCGAGCGGCCCAGGTCAAGATAAGGACACAGGACGACGACCGACGAGGAGTGGACGTGCCCGAGCGACCGACCGAACAGCGACCCCTGGTCACCGTGGAGGCGGTGGGCCGCAAGTGCCCTGTTCCGATCATCATGTTGGCCGCCCGATTGCACGAAGTGCCCATCGGTGCGGTCATCGCGGTCACCGCGGACGATCCCGCCGCGAGCGCGGACATACCGTCCTGGTGCCGGATGAAGATGCACGAGTTCGTCGCGGAGCGGCCCTTGGCGCGGGGTAGCGCTTTTCACATCCGACGGATGTACTGACCGCCCGAAGACGCCCTCCGCACCGGAATGAGACCTTCGGTCCCGTTGCGATAACGATTGGCGCCGGCCGGTGTTCTCGGCACGGCGCGGAGCACCCGCCCGCCCCTCCCCCGAAGGTGAGGCGACGGGCGGGCACAACACGAAGGCCGCGCGGACCGGGGTCCGCGCGGCCTGTCCCGCGGACGGGGCCCGCCCCGTCAGGGGCCGATCCCATCGGTGCGGGAGGTGCCTAGCGAGCGTAGAACTCGACGACGAGCTGCTCGTCGAAGGGAACCGGGATCTGCTCACGCTTGGGGCGGTCGATGACCGCGACGCGCAGGTCCTTGTGGCTCACGGCCAGGTAACCGGCGATCTTGTCGTCGGCGTGGACGCCCTCGGCGGCCTCGACGAACGGGACCATGGAGCGGGACTTCTCCCGAACGCTGATGATCTGGCCCGGCTTGACCTGGTACGACGGGATGTCGACCTTCTTGCCGTCCACGGTGATGTGACCGTGGTTGACGAACTGACGCGCGGCGTAGATCGACGCGGCCAGACCCGAGCGCAGGACGACCGTGGCCAGACGCAGTTCGAGCTCGGTGAGCATCTCCTCACCGGTACGGGCGGCGCGCTTCTTGGCGTTCTCGTAGACGCGGAGCAGCTGCTTCTCGGTCAGGTCGTAGTACCAGCGCACCTTCTGCTTCTCCGCCATACGAACGGAGTAGTCAGAGCTGTTGCGACGAACACGACGGCCGTGCTCACCGGGCGGGTACGGACGCTTCTCGAAGTAGCTGACCGCCTTACGGGTCAGCGGAGTGCCGGCGCGCCGGGACAACCGCACCTTCGGTCCGGTGTAGCGCATGCATAGTCCTTTCAGGATGAATCAGGGAATCCCAGGTAAGGCTGGCCTAGAACTGGGAGGCGCCGGAGGCGCCCGAGCCCCGTGCCCGCGAATGCGAGGCGAACGGAAGGCGGGTTCCCCACCGCCGCGCGCGACCCCGCGCGAACGGCTTGGGCGAATGAACCGGTACGCGTTTCAGCGCACCGGGGCGGCACAGGTGCACCTGTGCGGGTCGCGACCATCCACTTTACGGGGTCCGGGGCACCACCCCGACCAGAACCGTGGTTCTCGTGGTCGTGGGCGGTGCCCGGCTCCCGGATTCCGGGCCGAAGCGCCAACGAAGCCCCGGAACTACAGGTGCGGCTTGACCTCGGTGGCGGCGTCCGTGCCGTAGGAGCGCTCGATCCGCTCCAGCAGGCTCTCGGGGGTGAGGGTGTACTCCTGCGGACCGTCGGCCTCAAGGCAGTGCACGGCGGTGGCGTTGCCGACCTGGGCGGCGCGTTCCAGGGACAGGCCCCGGGAATGCGCGGCCAGGAACCCGGCACGGAAGGAGTCACCCATGCCGGTGGGGTCGACCAGTTCGTTCACGGCCGCCGCCCCGACGTGGATGCTCTCCTCGCCCCGGCGGTCGATCCGAGCACCCTTGGCGCCCAGGGTCGTGACGCGGGTACCGACCTCGTTGAGGATCTCCTCGTCGGACCAGCCGGTCTTCTGCTCGGCCAGGGCCTTCTCGTACTCGTTGGAGAACAGCAGGTCGGCGCCCTTGATGAGGGTGCGCACCTCAGGACCCTCCATCCGAGCGAGCTGCTGGGAGGGGTCGGCGGCGAAGGGGATGCCGCGGGTACGGCACTCCTCGCTGTGGCGGACCATCGCGGCCGGGTCGTCCGCGCCGATCAGGACGAGGTCGAGTCCGCCGAGCCGGTCGGAGATCGGCTGGATCTCGATGTTGCGGGCCTCGGCCATGGCGCCGGCGTAGAACGAGGCGATCTGGTTCTGGTCACGGTCGGTGGTGCACACGAAGCGCGCGGTGTGGCGCAGTTCGGAGATGAGCACGGAGGAGGTGTCGACTCCGTGGCGGTCCAACCAGGAGCGGTACTCCTCGAAGTCCTGTCCGGCCGCGCCGACCAGGACGGGGTTCAGGCCGAAGGCGCCCAGACCGAAGCAGATGTTGGCCGCGACGCCACCGCGGCGCACGTCCAGCTCGTCGATCAGGAAGGACAGGGACAACTGCTGGATCTGCTCGGGGATGATCTGCTCGGCGAACCGACCCTCGAAGGACATCAAGTGGTCGGTGGCGATGGATCCGGCAACCGCGATACGCACGGGAGGTGGGCTCCTTGGTGGGAAGAGGGATCGGCGCTCGGGGCGAGCCGGCCGAGCCGCCACGGGCACGCGCCCGTTCGGACCTGCCAAGGGTACCCATTACGCGGGCCGAATAGCCTTCCCGACCCGAAAAACGGAAAGGGAGGATGGACGCGGACGCGCGTCCATCCTCCCCATCGACCCGGTTCCGAACCACGGGGGTGACCGAACACCCCCGAGCGAAGCGGCGGCGCTTAGTTGAACGAGTCGCCGCAGGCGCAGGATCCGGTGGCCATCGGGTTGTCGATGGTGAAGCCCTGCTTCTCGATCGTGTCGACGAAGTCGATGGTCGCCCCGGTGAGGTAGGCAGCGCTCTTGCGGTCGGTGACGACCGCGACCCCGCTGAAGTCCGTGATGATGTCACCGTCGAGGTCGCGCTCGTCGAAGTAGAGCTGGTAGCGCAGCCCCGAGCAACCACCGGGCTGCACACCCACGCGAAGGCGCAGGTCGTCGCGGCCCTCCTGGTCGAGCAGGGACCGGACCTTGCCGGCCGCCTCGTCGGTGAGGATGACTCCCTGCGCGGTGTCCTCGGTCTGAACCGTCATGTCGTAAAGCTCCTCTGAAAAGGGGTTGCGGCCGCCTGGCGACCCCGGTCGCTCACGAGGCAGGCCCCGAGGGTCCTGTCCTCTTCAACGGGTCCCAACACCGGGGACCGATGAGGCATTCCACCGTTCGGCCGCTGTGTTCGCCCTGTCACCGCCAGGCCCCACGGTGTACGTGTGACCTGGGCGACGTACGGGCCTGCCCGTATCCACCAGGGTAATCCGGGCCGCGCCCCAATGCCATCTTCCGAAGGTCACTCCGGGCCGTTCCGGGTGGGCGTCAAAGTCCCGGCGCGCCGTAGACGGGGAACCAGCGGGACCGGTCCTTCTCCATCGGCAGGTCGTCGCCGATCGCCGCCTCCACCTGAAGCTCCAAGGCGTTGTCCCGGCGTTTGCCGCCCGCGGGCGCGAAGGGATAGAAGGTGCCCCGCTTGTACAGGTACACCAGGCCGACCGAGCGGCCGGAACCGTCGGTGAAGCCCACCAACGAGCAGAGCAGCGAGGGACCGTACCCGTTGACCTCCAGGGTGGAGTTGACCGCGTGCAGGTCGGTGACCAGGCCGCTGATGTCGGTGTCGGCGAGTGCGTCACCGCTCGCCTCCTCCGAGGTCGAGGCGCCGCGCACCACCAGCCACGTGTAGCCGTAGTCGTCGGTGGTCTGCTCCACCGGCGGACCTTCGTCGGCGTCCAGCAGTGCGGTGACGTCGCGTTCGACGTCGGCGAAGGCGGCGCCCTCCGCGGCCCGGAAGGCCACCGAACCGCTGCCGGTGGGCGCCAGGCCCACCCCGGCCCGCAGGGTCAGCGCCGCGGTGGGCAGACCGAAGAGCGCGTCGAGATCGGGTTCGGCCGGCTTCGACCGTCCCAGCAGTGCGCGCCAGAAGCTCATGAGGGTCCTCTCTGTGTCCCGGTCCCGGTTCCCCGGACCCGCCCCCGTCTCAGGCTCCGCGGCCGAGTTGGCGGGAGATGTCGGAGAGCTGGGCCAGTCGCTGTTCGACCGGCGGGTGGGTGGCGATCAGCTGACTCATGCTGAATCCCTTCTTCGCGAAGGCCGGGGCGAAGAAGAAGGCGTTGAACGGCTCGACCTGACGCAGGTCCCGGGTGGGGATGGCCGCCATGTCGCCGGTGATCTTGGACAGCGCGCTGCCCAGCATCGAGGGGCGGCCGGTGAGGTAGGCCGCGGCACGGTCGGCGGACAGTTCGCGGTAGCGGGACAGGGCGCGGGTGAGCAGGAAGCTCAGGGCCCAGGCGATGGCGCTGACCAGCACCACGAGCAGGGCGATGACGGCGGGCGCGGGACCGTTGTTGTTGCTCCGGCCGCCGCTGGCCCCGGCGAACATGGCGAAGCGCAGTCCGGCCTGGGTGAGGAACCCGGCGACGATGCCCAGGAACCCGGCGATGGTCATGACCATGACGTCGCGGTGCGCGATGTGGGAGAGCTCGTGGGCGATGACCGCCTCCAGCTCGGGGCCGTCGAGGCGGCGCGTCAACCCGGTGGTCACGCAGATGACCGCGGACTTCTCGCTGTGGCCGGTGGCGAAGGCGTTGGGCACGTCGGTGTCGGCGATACCGACCTTGGGCTTGGACATGTCGGCCATGGCGCACAACCGGTCGACCAGGGCGTGCAGGTCGGGGGCCTGTTCGGGGGTGACCTCCTTGGCTCCCATGGAGAACATGGCGATCTTGTCGGCGGAGAAGTAGGAGAACAGCGCGAACGCGCCGACCAGGATCAACACCAGCCAGATGTTGAGTCCGGCCAGTACCAGCCCCACGATGAACGCCACGTAGACCAGGATCAGGAGGAACATGGTCGTGACCATCCGGGCCGTCAGCCCACGGTCCGGACGGAACTTCGAACCAGCCACGGCTTTCCCCTCCACGATGTTTGTTCCGGAGTGTAGTTCGGCCAGGTGAGAAAAGGGTTAAAGCGGAATTGTCGCGTGTTCGTCGTCCCGGTGTCACCGAGAAACACCACGGCCGCCGTGACGGGTCACGGCGGCCGTGGTCGAAGAACACGCGCGAAGGCACTGGGCGCGGGCCGGGCCGGAAGGGAACCGATCCTGATCCGCGTCGTCGGCACGGGACCCACCCGGACGGTGGTGGTGAATCCCATGAGGACACATGTCCGCGTCCGTTGTCCGGGGATGGGCTATCCGGGGATGAGCCCGTCGTCCTGCAGCATCTTGCGGACCTCGTCCATGCTCGCGTCGGCGTGCGGCAGGATGAACTGCGAGGGCTCCAGGGAGTCCGCCGGCAGGGGCCTGCTGTCCTCCCGCACCTTCGTCAGGAGGTCGTTCAGGGCCTTGCGGAACTTCTCCTCGTCGCCCGACTCGATCGCGGTCTCCAGAGCGGCGTCGAAGGAGTTGAGTACGTCGAGGTCGGCGTCGGTGAGGTCCACCTGACCCTCACCCATGATGCGGACGATCACTGGCCCTCCCGGCTACCGTTACCACCCTCGATCTGCTGCGGAGCGGAACCACCGCTGCCGCCGCCCAGTTCGAGCTTCATCCGCTCAAGCTCGGCGTCGACGCCGCTGGTGCTGGCCATGCGGTCCAGCTCGCTCTGGATGTCGTCACGCGGACCGGTGCCCGTGACGTCGTCGAGGGCGCCGGAGGCCAGCAGCTCGTCGACCGCGCCGGCACGGGCCTGCATCTCGGCGGTCTTGTCCTCCGCCCGCTGCACGGCCATGCCCACGTCGCCCATCTCCTCGGAGATGCCCGAGAACGCCTCACTGATCTGCGTCTGGGCCTGGGCGGCGGTGTAGGTCGCCTTGATGGTCTCCTTGCGCGTGCGGAAGGCGTCGACCTTCGCCTGCAGGCGCTGGGCGGCCATCGTGAGCTTTTGCTCCTCGCCCTGGAGGTTGGCGTGCTGCTCGCGCAGGCCCTCGATCTGACCGGTCAGACCGGAGCGTCGGGTGAGGGCTTCGCGGGCGAGGTCCTCGCGTCCCTGGCCCAGCGCCGCCTTGCCCTGGTTCTGCAGCTTGTCGGACTGTTGTTCGAGCTGCTGGATCTGGAGCTCGACGCGCTTACGGGAGGTCGCGACGTCGGCGACGCCTCGGCGCACCTTCTGCAGGAGCTCGAGTTGTTTCTGGTACGAGTAGTCGAGGGTTTCCCTTGGGTCCTCGACGGAGTCCAAGGCCTTGTTGGCCTTCGACTTGAAGATCATCGAAAGTCGCTGAAACACGCTCATCGGCGTGGCCGTCCCCTTCTCGCTGCGTACATCGGCAGTTCCCAGCGGGCGCTTTGCCCAACCCTACGCGGTCTGGCCCGCGGTCGCCATAAAGCTATGACCGGCTACCCTGAGGGTGTGTTCCGACGTCGCTCCGCTTCCGCAGCCACGGATTCGGCCTCAGCCGAATCCGCCAGCCCTGAGGCCTCTGAGGCCACCCAACCTAAGGGATATACCCCCAAGAAGGGTGTGCCCACCCCCAAGCGCAGGGAATCCGAACCGGTCCCGCGCCGGCCGGTGAAGGCCCCCGAGACACGGAAGGAGGCCTACCGCGCCTACCGGGACCGTCTGGATCGCCAACGCTCCAAAGGCGTCACACGTTCCGTTCCCGGCGCACCGAAGGGTGAGGACACCCGGCACTACCGGCCCCAGGACCTGAGCCCGGCCCGTGCCTACGCGCGTGACTTCATCGACGCACGCCGTAGCGCCAGTGAGTTCTTCCTGCCGTTCTCGATCCTGATCATCCTGCTGCTCTTCGTGAACAATCCCGCATTCCAAGTGGGTGTCGCGTACGTGATCTGGCCGCTGATGATGGTCACCATCATCGCCGAGGGCATCTTCGTGGGCCGCACCGTGAAGAAGCGCGCCACTCAGTACTTCCCCGACGACGACCTGCTTCGCGGCATCGGCATGTACGCCGCCATGCGCCAGCTGCAGTTCCGTCGGCTGCGTCTGCCCAAGCCCCGGCTCAAGGTCGGCGAGGACCCCACCCCGAAGAGCGCACGCTGAGCGCCCACCCCATCCCCGTCATCCCGAAGACCCGAGGACCGGTGCGCGCACCGGTCCTCCTTCCTTCGCCCGACCCCTCACCGCGACGGTTCCCGGGAGCGCTCCCCGGAGCCGTGGGGCCGGTTGTGGTCATCCCAGGGCCGCACCACTAGAGTTCTGGCATGGAATTTCGGCATTTGGGCAACAGCGGTCTCATCATCAGCGAGATCGCGTACGGGAACTGGATCACCCACGGTTCCCAGGTCGAGGAGGACACCGCGACCTCCTGTGTCCGGGCCGCGCTCGACGCGGGCATCACCACCTTCGACACCGCCGATGGCTACGCGCAGGGCAAGGCCGAAGAGGTACTCGGACGCGCTCTGAAGGGCGAGCGTCGCGACGGGCTGGAGATCTTCTCCAAGCTCTACTGGCCCATGGGCGAGGGCAAGAACGACAGGGGCCTGTCCCGCAAGCACATCATCCGTGGCTGCGAGGACTCCCTGCGGCGGCTGGGAACCGACTACCTGGACCTGTACCAGGCGCACCGGTTCGACTACACCACCCCGCTCGAAGAGACGATGCGGGCCTTCGAGGACCTGGTCCGTCAGGGCAAGGCCCTCTACATCGGTGTCTCCGAGTGGCGCGCCGAGGAGATCGAGCGGGCGCTGAAGATCGCCGACGAGATGGGCTTCGACCGGATCGTCTCCAACCAGCCGCAGTACAACATGCTCTGGCGGGTCATCGAGTCCGAGATCGTGCCGCTGTCCGAGCGTGAGGGCGTCGGCCAGATCGTGTGGTCTCCGATCGCCGGTGGCATCCTGACCGGCAAGTACAAGCCCGGCCGGGAATTGCCCGCCGGTTCCCGCGCGGCCGACCCCAAGAGCGAGAAGTTCCTCGCGGACAAGGTCGCCGACCAGGAGATGTTGGAACGGGTGCAGGAGCTGGAGCCGTTGGCCGCCGAGGCCGGGCTGTCCCTGTCGCAGCTGGCCGTGGCCTGGGTCCTACAGAACCGGAACGTGTCCGCCGCGATCATCGGCGCCTCCCGCCCCGAGCAGGTGGAGAGCAACGTCAAGGCGGCCGGTGTGAAGCTCGACGCCGCGCTCATGGCCCGCATCGACGAGGTCCTGGGTGACAGCGTCCGGAGCGACCCCGCGCTCACCAAGAGCCCGGAGAACATCCGCGGCTAGCCAAGGGTGCGCGAGCCGAACACGAAGGGGTCCGATCGCCGACGCGATCGGGCCCCTCGCTGTTGCGTCGGGTCAGTCCTCGTCGCCGGTGAGGGGCATCGTGTAGACCTCGCGGTCCTCCTCCAGCAGGGCGACGGTGCCCACACCCTCCTCCGCCAACTCGGACCAGTTCTCGCCCAGCCAACTCTCGGCGTCGCCACGCGAGGTGAACGTCTCCGCGGGTACGTCCGCCGCCTCCACCGGTGCACCGTCAGCCCCGTGGTATCGCCACGTCCACGTCATGTCCGACCGCCCTTCGTCGCCGCTGCCACGGTGGTCGTCACCGCGATCCTGCGCCGAGCTTAACCAAGGCCCGGCCCGAAATGCGGTTTACTTTCCCAGGTGCGTATCCGATTTCTGGGGACAGCGGGCCCCGCGGGCTGGCCCGCACCTCAATGCACCTGTGCATCCTGCAACAAGGCTCGTTCGGACCGTCGACTTCCGCTGAGGGTGACCGTCGACGACCGGTTCCGTATTCGTGAGTCGGGGACCGTCGGCCCGGTGCCGCCCGACTACACGGTCACGCCCACCCCCGAGGGGATCCGGGTGGAGGCGCCCGACGGCGGCCGGCTGCTGTACGCCCGTTCCGGCCCGGGGACACGACCCGGCGGGCCGCCCGCCGAGGAACTTCCGGACGGCGCGTCGGCCTACACCTCGGCCTCCGAGAACCAGGTGGACATGGTCATCGTCGACGCCGCGCAGCGCCCGGAGGTGATCGGTGAGCTGCGCCGCTCGGGTGTGATCGGGGTGACCACCGCGGTGGTGGCGGTCGGCGGCGACCACCGGATCCGTTCGCCCCGCGAGTTCGCCCGTCGAGCCCGGTTGTGGGGTGCGCTGGCGCCCACCGACGGCACGACGATGACGTGCCCGCCCTCGGTGTGGCCCGAGTCCCGACCGCGCGGCCCGCACCGGACCCTGGTCACCGGCGGCGCCCGATCGGGCAAGTCGACCGAGGCCGAACTCCGGCTGCTGGCCGAACCGAAGGTCGTGTACGCCGCCACCGGCCCGGCCCCCGACGCCGCGAGCGACCCCGAATGGGCGGAACGGATCGCCCTGCACATCAGTCGTCGCCCCTGGTGGTGGCGGACCGAGCAGACCATCGAACTGGCCGACCTGCTGCGCGAACGGCGGGGCGCGGTGTTGATCGACTGCCTGGGGACCTGGCTGACGGCGGTGATGGACCGGAGCGGCCTGTGGGAGGAGGAACCTCCCCCGGACGCCGAGGCCCACGTGGACGCGGCCATCGAGGAATTGTTGGCCGCCTGGCGCTCCACCCGGGCGTACGTGGTGGCGGTGACCAACGAGGTCGGTTCGGGGGTGGTTCCGGCGACCCGCGCCGGGCGACTCTTCCGGGACCGGCTGGGACTGCTCAACCAATGGGTCGGCGCCGAGTCCGAGGAGGTCGTCCTGGCCACGGCCGGTCGCGTGGTGGAGCTTCGGTGAGCCGTACGGGCGACGGCGACGGCGACACGGTGGCGGGGCTGCGCATGGCGGTGGGCACCTTCACCGTGTGGCCGGTGCGCGTGGAGCGGGTGGATCGCGCGGTGGCCGGTCGGGCGATGCTGTGGGCCCCCGTCCTGGGCGCCCTGCTGGGCGCGGCGATCGGGGCCGTGGCCGGCTTCGGTACGTGGCTGGGGTGGTCCGCTCCGCTGGCCGCGCTCCTGGCGGTGGGCGCCGGAGCCCTGTTCACCCGTGGGCTGCACTTGGACGGTCTGGCCGACCTGGCCGACGGGCTGGGCAGTGGTCGGCCCGCCGCGGACGCCCTGGAGGTGATGCGACGCTCCGACATCGGACCCTTCGGTGTGCTGACCCTGTTGGTGGCGGTCGGTGCGCAGTCGCTGGCCCTGGCGGAGCTGACGGAGGTCTCCTTCTGGGCGGCGGTGGTGGGCGCGACGACGGCCGGGGCCGCGGGGCGGCTGGCGGCGACGCTCGCGTGCCTGCGCCGGGTACCCTCGGCCCGCCCGGACGGGTTGGGCGCGTTCGTCGCGGGCACGGTCGGTGTTCCGACGGCGATGTCGATCGCCGCGGGTGTGCTCGCGCTGTGCGCCCTCGGACTGGTCCACTCCCCCGGGTTCGCGCTCGCCTGCGCGGCCGGCGTCGTGCTGGGGGTCGTCGTGGCCGGCGGGATGTTGTGGCACGCGGTACGTCGGTTGGGCGGGATCACCGGGGACGTTCTGGGGGCCTTGGTGGAGATCGCCGTGACGACGGCGCTGCTGGTGACGGCCGCCTGCGCCTGATCGAAACCCCCGCGAGGGAACCGGTGTAGCCATGATCACATTTATTCACACGGAGTTTCGGCGAGACTTCGCGGGGGCGACCAACCGCGGCGCCGCCGATCCCGTGCGACACCCCCGGAAAGTGACCAAAGGCGCCCACATCGCGCGGGAGGGATCCGACCCACCGGGGGGACGGCTCGCGACGCGCCAAGCCGCGGAACGCCGTGTCAGGGCCGCGGCGAAGCGGGGCGCCGCGTCGCCGCCGGGGCCACGAGAGGACTAGCATCAGGGACGTGAGCACGACGTTGTCAGTAAACACGGAGTCCCCCAGTTCGCTCGACGCCGACGCGGTTGTCGTCGGTTATCACTCCGGAGGCGACGCTCCGGAGCCCGCGTCGGGCGCTCATTCCGTCGACGCCGCCTTCTCCGGCGGCCTCGGCACGACCCTGTCGCTCCTGGGAGCGAGCGGCGCCCCTGAGGAGGTGCACACTCTTGCCTCCCTCGGAGCCGTCAAGGCCCCGGTCGTCGTCGCGGTCGGTCTCGGCCCGGCGCCCACCGACGGTCCCGTCGACTCCGACGTGCTTTCCCGCGCGGCCGGTGCCGCGCTGCGTACGCTGAGCTCGCGTCCCGAGGGCGCGGGCCGTGTCGTGTTGGCCCTGCCCGCGACCACCACCGATCAGGTCGGTGCCGTGGCCCTGGGTGCCCGACTCGGCGCCTACGCCTTCGACCGTTACCGCACCACCGAGGCCGCGCAGAGGAAGGCGACCAAGAACGCCGAGGCCACGCTGACCCTGGTCAGTGAGGCCTCCGGTGCCGAGGACGCCGTCGAGCGCGCCGCCGTCCTGGCCGAAGCCGTCTCCTACACCCGTGACCTCGTCAACACCGCCCCGGCCGACCTGGTCCCCGAGGACCTGGCCATCGCGGCGCAGGAGATCGCCCAGCAGGCGGACCTGGAGATCGAGGTCCTCGACGAGCAGGCCCTGTCCGAGGGCGGCTACGGCGGCATCACCGGCGTCGGTCAGGGTTCGTCGAACGCGCCCCGCCTGGTGCGTCTGGCCTACAGCCACCCGGAGGCCACCAAGAAGGTCGCCTTCGTCGGCAAGGGCATCACGTTCGACTCCGGCGGTCTGTCCCTCAAGCCCGCGGGCTCGATGGACTGGATGAAGTCGGACATGAGCGGCGCCGCCTCCGTGCTGGCCGCCATGCGGGCCATCTCCACCCTGGGCCTGAAGGTCAACGCCGTCGGCTACCTGGCCGTGGCCGAGAACATGCCCAGTGGCACCGCCCAGCGCCCCTCGGACGTGCTGAGCATCTACGGCGGCAAGACCGTCGAGGTCCTCAACACCGACGCCGAGGGCCGTCTGGTCATGGCCGACGCCCTGGTCCGCGCCCAGGAGGACGGGCCGGACCTGGTCGTGGACATCGCCACCCTCACGGGCGCGCAGCTCGTCGCCCTGGGCACCCGCGTCTTCGCGGTCATGTCCAACGACGACGCCGTCCGTGACGAGGTCGTCGCGGCCGCGACCGCCGAGGGCGAGGCCTCCTGGCCGATGCCGCTCCCGGCCGAGCTGCGCGCCGGTCTCAACTCCGCGGTCGCCGACATCGCCAACGTGGCGGGCGAGCGCTGGGGCGGGATGCTCTCCGCGGGCATCTTCCTCAAGGAGTTCATCGAGGAGGGCAACAAGTGGGCCCACCTCGACGTCGCCGGACCCTCCTTCAACCAGGGCGGTCCGCACGGATACACCCCCAAGGGCGGCACGGGTGCGGGTACCCGCACCCTCGTCCGCATCGCCGAGGACTACGCGAGCAAGTAGTCGGTCGGGGCGGCGCTCGACGACAACGAGCCCGAGCGCCGTCCCGAAACGGCACCCCACGGTCCCTCGACGGCGGACCACTTCGGCCCCGAACGGCCGTGGGGACCCACCACCATCAGCCACTGAACTAGGAGTTCGTTCCCGTGAGTGAGAGCGGCGGTACCTTCGACCTTGTCGTCCTTGGCGGCGGCAGCGGCGGCTACGCGGCGGCGCTTCGCGCCGCCGAGCTGGACATGAACGTCGTCCTGATCGAGAAAGACAAGCTCGGCGGCACCTGCCTGCACCGCGGCTGCATCCCCACCAAGGCCCTGCTGCACTCGGCCGAGGTCGCCGACTCCGCCAAGGAGAGCGAGACCTTCGGTGTCAAGGCGTCCTTCGAGGGCATCGACATCGAGGCCGTGCACCAGTACAAGGACAAGGTGATCAACGGCCTGTACAAGGGCCTGAGCGGCCTGATCAAGGCCCGCAAGATCACCGTCGTCGAGGGTGAGGGCAAGCTCACCGGCAAGGACGAGGTCACCGTCGACGGCAAGGTCTACAAGGGGAAGAACGTCCTCTTGGCGACCGGTTCCAAGCCCAAGACCCTCGGGCTGGAGATCGACGGCGAGAAGGTCATGACCAGTGACCAGGCCATGGAGCTGAACCGCGTCCCCGAGTCCGTCATCGTCCTGGGCGGCGGCGTGATCGGTGTGGAGTTCGCCAGCGTGTGGCGTTCCTACGGCGCCGACGTCACCATCGTCGAGGCCCTCAAGCACCTGGTCCCCGTCGAGGAGGAGTCCAGCTCCAAGCTTTTGGAACGGGCCTTCCGCAAGCGCAAGATCAAGTCCGAGCTCGGCAAGCCGTTCGAGTCGGTCAAGACCACCGACTCCGGCGTGGTCGTCACCCTTGAGGGTGGCAAGACCCTGGAGGCCGAGGTCCTGCTGGTGGCCATCGGTCGCGGCCCGGTCTCCGAGGGTCTGGGCTACGAGGAGCAGGGCGTCACCCTGGACCGCGGCTTCGTCCAGGTCGACGAGAACCTGCACACCGGTGTGGGCGATGTCTACGCGGTCGGCGACCTGATCCCGACCCTGCAGCTCGCGCACGTGGGCTTCGCCGAGGGCATCTTCGTCGCCGAGCACATCGCCGGGCAGAACCCGCCGGCGATCGACTACGACGGTGTTCCCCGTGTCACGTACTGTGAGCCCGAGGTCGCGTCCGTCGGTCTGACCACCGAGGTGGCCAAGGAGCGCGGTCACGACGTCGTCGAGATGAACTACAACCTGGCGGGCAACGGCAAGAGCCAGATCCTGCAGACCCAGGGCGCGGTCAAGGTCATCGCCGAGAAGGACGGGCCCGTGCTGGGAGTCCACATGGTGGGCAGCCGTGTCGGCGAGCTGATCG
The DNA here is from genome assembly GCF_040635885.1 of Nocardiopsis sp. NPDC006832. Lineage (NCBI taxonomy): Bacteria > Bacillati > Actinomycetota > Actinomycetes > Streptosporangiales > Nocardiopsidaceae > Nocardiopsis > Nocardiopsis sp. NPDC006832. The sequence continues at coordinate 16,195 of NZ_JBEYLC010000073.1, forward strand.
CCGAGGGGCAGCTGATCTACAACTGGGAGGCCCTGCCCTCCGAGGTGGCCCAGCTGATCCACCCGCACCCGAGCCAGTCCGAGGCACTGGGCGAGGCGCACCTCGCACTGGCCGGCAAGCCGCTGCACGTCCACGACTGATCGTTTCGCCAGGGGGCGGGCCTCCCCGGAGGCCCGCCCCCGACCACATCCGCGCTGCCCATCAAGGCCTGGGCAGGTACCGCGTCCAGATCCAACGAGGAACCCATGCCGACTTCCGTTTCCATGCCCGCCCTGGGTGAGAGCGTCACCGAGGGGACCGTCACCCAGTGGTTGAAGAACGTGGGCGACACCGTCGAGGTGGACGAGCCGCTCCTTGAGGTCTCCACCGACAAGGTGGACACCGAGATCCCGTCCCCGGTCTCCGGGGTGCTCACCAAGATCCTCGTCGAGGAGGACGACACCGTCGAGATCGGCGCGGAGATCGCGATCATCGGTGGCGAGGGCGAGTCCGCCGACGCCCCGGCCGAGCCCGCCGCCGAAGAGCCCGCGCAGGCGGCCGAGCCGGAGCCCGCCCCGCCCGCCGAGGAGCCCGCCGCCGAGTCCGCTCCCGAGCCCGAGCCCACCCCCGCGCCCGCGTCCGCGTCCGGTGGCGACGAGGGCACCGGTACCCCGGTGAACATGCCCGCCCTGGGTGAGAGCGTCACCGAGGGGACCGTCACCCAGTGGCTCAAGAGCGTGGGCGACACCGTCGAGGTGGACGAGCCGCTCCTTGAGGTCTCCACCGACAAGGTGGACACCGAGATCCCGTCCCCGGTCTCCGGGGTGCTCACCAAGATCCTCGTCGAGGAGGACGACACCGTCGAGATCGGCGCCCAGATCGCCCTCATCGGTGGTTCCGGTGCCGCTGCCACGGAGGAGCCGGCCGCTCCCGCCGCCCCGGCCGAGCCCGAGCCCGAGCCGAAGCCCGCGAGCGCCCCCGCCCCGTCCACGCCCGCTCCCGCCGCACAGGAGCAGGACTCCACGGACGGCCCCTCGGTGGACATCGAGACGCTCAGCGGAACGGGTCGCGCCTCCGGCACCGACGCCGTGACCGAGGCCTACGTGACGCCGCTGGTGCGCAAGCTGGCCTCCGAGCACCGTGTCGACCTGAGCCGTGTCTCCGGTACCGGTGTGGGCGGTCGTGTCCGTAAGCAGGACGTGCTCAAGGCCGCGGAGGAGCAGAAGGCCGCCGCGTCGGCGCCCGCCGCGTCGACCCCGGCCAAGAAGGCCTCCTCGGACACCTCGCTGCGCGGCCGCACTGAGAAGCTGAGCCGTCTGCGCAAGTCGATCGCGGACCGCATGGTCGAGTCGCTGCGCATCTCCGCCACGACGACCCAGGTCATCGAGGTCGACGTCAGCAAGGTGGCGCGTCTGAGCGAGCAGGTCGGCGCGGACTTCGCCAAGCGCGAGGGCGTCGAGCTGAACTTCTTCCCGTTCTTCGCCGCCGCCACGGTGGAGGCCCTCAAGGCCCACCCGAAGGTCAACGCGGTGATCAACGCCGCCGACCAGACGGTGACCTACCACGACGTGGAGAACCTCGCCGTCTCGGTGGACACCGAGCGGGGCCTGCTCGCCCCGGTGGTCAAGAACGCCGGCGAGCTCGGCCTCGGTGACCTGGCCCGTAGCCTGACCGACCTGACCGAGCGCGCCCACACCGGCAAGCTCGGCCCGGACGAGCTGGGCGGCGGCACGTTCTCGATCTCCGAGACCGGCCACACCGGCGCACTGTTCGGCACGCCGATCATCAACCAGCCGCAGGTCGCCATCCTGGAGACCGGCACCGTCGTCAAGCGTCCCGTCGTCGTCGAGGACGAGGCCGTGGGCGGCGAGGTCATCGCGGTCCGTTCGATGGTCTACCTGTCGATGGCCCACGACCACCGTCTGATCGACAGCGCCGACGCCGGCCACTTCCTGCAGACGGTCAAGGAACGCCTGGAGGAGGGCGCCTTCGAGAGCGAGCTGGGTCTGGCCTGACCCTTTCTCGCAGCGCCTGGAACGGCCCGGGGCCGGCACCGCGTACGGTGCCGGCCCCGGGCCGTTCCCGTGCCGGGAGCGCCCTCATGGTGAGCATGGTGTCACCTTCCATGGCCTTGACCTCAAGCTAACTTGAGCTCGTACGCTGGGGGCGTATGTCCCTTCGCGCCCAGGAAAAGGACCCACATGCACCAGGAGAACCTTCGAGTGGCCATCCTCCTCGGAGGCGGTCGCCGGGGACGCACGGGGCCGGTCATCGCGGCCTGGTTCCTCGACCTCGTGGCGGCCCGCCCCGGTGTGGATGTCGACGTCTTGGACGTGGGCGATCACTGGGCCGACGACCAGGGTCCCGAAGCCACCGGGTTCTCCCGCGCGATCGACGCCGCCGACGCCTTCGTGGTGGTGACCCCCGAGTACAACCACGGCTATCCCGGTCCGCTCAAGAGCGCCATCGACTCGGCCCGCAAGGAGTGGTTCGCCAAGCCGGTCGCCTTCGTCTCCTACGGAGGGATGTCGGGCGGCCTGCGCGCCGTGGAGCAGCTGCGCGGGGTCTTCAGTGAACTGCACATGACGTCGGTGCGCACCTCGGTGAGCCTGCACAACGCCCAAGGTCTGTTCGTGGCCGGCACCGGGGGCGAGGAGCTGCGCGGCGCGGAGGCCGCGGTGGACGAGATGCTCGACCAGTTGGCCTGGTGGGGCGAGTCCCTGCGCCACGCCAGACGCGACCGCCCCTACCCCGGCTGACGATCCCCGCCTTCGGCACCGCGGCGTCTCCCGCCGCCCGTTCCCGACTCGGTCGGCACCCGCCCCCAGGGGTCGCCGAGAGAACATGGAAGCGGGGCGGCGCCGTTTCCGGCACCGCCCCGCCTTTCTACCCCACCAATCACCATCCCCTGATGATCCCCATCATCAAAGGTCTGTGCGCGGGCTCTCGCCCGCCTGGACGATCCGAGGATCGCCCAGGGTATCTCCGCGCTGACGCGGAGTTCCCTGTCCCACGACTCAACCTAGAAGACCCGGGGACCCCGCGCAGGGCTTTCGCCGAAAAAGGTCGAGAAAACTTCGAGTGGTCTCCTACCAGCGGGTAAACCCCTGGGCATGAGAGTGGCGATCACGGGTGCGACCGGGATGGTCGGTCGCGCGCTGACCGCCTCCCTGCTGGCGGACGGACACACGGTGGTGGCCCTGGTCCGGCGTCCTCCGCGACGGAGCGAGACGCCCGGTTTGGAGGAGGCCGAGTGGCGCGCCCAACTGGGGCGGGTGGACTCCGTGGCCCTGGCCGGGACCGAGGCCGTCGTCCACTTGGCCGGTGAACCGTTCGGCCCCGGGTTGTGGACCCGACGTCGACGCCGTCTCATCCGTCGTAGCCGGGTGGAGGGCACCCTGGGCCTGTGTCGGGCCGTGGCCGGGATGCGGCACCCGCCCACGCGCCTGCTGAGCGCCTCGGGCGCCCACTTCTATGGTGCGACCGGCGACGCCGTGGCCACCGAGGACGGTCCCGCCGGCGAGGGCTTCCTCGCCGAATTGTGTCGGGGCTGGGAGGAGGCCACGCTTCCCGCGCGGGAGGCCGGAATGTCGGTGGCCCATCTGCGCAGCGGGGTGGTCCTGGCCCGGGAGGGCGGCATACTCCGCTCCCTGTTGCCGCTGTACCGCGTGGGCCTCGGCGGTCGGCTGGGGTCGGGCACCCAGTACCTGACGTGGATCTCGCTGATCGACCAGATCGGCGCCATCCGGTTCCTGTTGGAGCGGCCGGACGTGACCGGCCCGGTGAACCTGTGCGCGCCCGAACCGGTGAGCAACGCCGACTTCACCCGGGCGCTCGCCAGGGCCTTGGGGCGCCCCGCCGTCGTGCCCCTCTCCCCGCCCGCGGTCCGCTTGGCCCTGGGCGGCTTCACCGAGGAGAGCGCGCTCGTCGATCTGAGGGCCCGACCCGAACGCCTGGAGAGGGCCGGCTATTCCTTCCTTCTGCCCGACATCGACAGTGCGCTTTCCGACATCCTGCCCCGACCCTCCCCTTCCGTCGGGGCGTAAGGTGGGGGTGTGAGTGATCTCGTTTACGCATGGCTGGGCGACACTCCCGTCCCGTACCACCAGGGTTGGGATCTGCAGAAGCGACTCCACCAGAGCCGCGTCGCCGACGAGCTGCCCGACACCGTCCTGTTCCTCGAACACGAACCCGTCTACACCGCGGGCAAACGCACCGGGAGGTGGGATCGTCCCATCACCGACCCCGGCGCACCCGTCGTGGACATCGATCGAGGCGGCAAGATCACCTGGCACGGCCCCGGACAGCTCACGGTGTACCCCATCGTCAAGCTGGATCAACCCATCGATGTGATCGCCTACGTCCGCATGCTGGAGGAATCCGTCATCCGCACCATCGCGGAGTACGGCCTCACCGGTAAGCGCGTGAAGGATCGCAGCGGAGTGTGGTTGGACGCCGATCCCGAGCGCGGCCTCATCGAACGCAAGGTCTCCGCGATCGGTTGTCGGATCGCCCGCGGGGTCGGGATGCACGGACTCGCCCTCAACTGCGAGAATGACATGTCGTGGTTCGACCGGATCGTCCCCTGCGGGATCTCCGACGCGGGGGTCACCTCGCTCACCAACGAACTGGGGCGCGCCGTCACCGTCGCCGACGTGCGACCGCGCCTCGAACGGCATCTGGCCGACGTGCTCGGCGCGGCGGGATTCAGCCACACCGACGGCGCCGAACTGCTCACCGACGCCACCGCCCGAGCATGACAGTCCACACCAAGAGCCAGTCCCCACCGGGACGTGCCGCCCCCACAAGGGGCGCGAGGGTCCCCGTCACAGGGGTACAGAAGGGAACGGGTTCGCGTTGACCATCGCTCCTGAGGGCCGCAAGCTGCTGCGCGTGGAGGCGCGCAACAGCGAGACCCCCATCGAGAGAAAGCCGCCGTGGATCAAGATCAAGGCGCACATGGGGCCCGAGTACACCGAGCTCCAGTCCCTGGTCAAGGGCGAGGGCCTGCACACCGTCTGTCAGGAGGCGGGATGCCCCAACATCTACGAGTGCTGGGAGGACCGGGAGGCCACGTTCCTCATCGGTGGTGACCAGTGCACCCGCCGCTGCGACTTCTGCCAGATCGCCACCGGCAAGCCCACCGCCCTGGACAAGATGGAACCGACCAAGGTCGCCACCTCAGTCCAGAAGATGGAGCTGCGCTACGCCACCGTCACCGGTGTGGCCCGTGACGACCTGGAGGACGGCGGCGCCTGGCTGTACGCCGAGACGGTCCGCAAGATCCACGAGCTCAACCCCGACACCGGCGTCGAGCTGCTCATCCCGGACTTCAACGCCGACCCCGACCAGCTGGCCGAGGTGTTCGGTTCGCGTCCGGAGGTGCTGGCCCACAACGTGGAGACGGTGCCGCGGATTTTCAAGCGCATCCGCCCGGGCTTCCGCTACCAGCGCTCTTTGGACGTCATCACCATGGCCCGCGAGGACGGCCTGGTCACCAAGTCGAACCTGATCCTGGGCATGGGCGAGACCCGTGAGGAGATCAGCGAGGCCATGCGCGACCTGCACGAGGCCGGCTGTGACCTGCTCACCATCACCCAGTACCTGCGTCCCTCCAAGCTGCACCACCCGATCGACCGTTGGGTGAAGCCGCAGGAGTTCGTGGAGCTGGGCAAGGAGGCCGAGGAGATCGGTTTCGCCGGTGTCATGTCCGGTCCGCTGGTGCGTTCGTCCTACCGCGCGGGCACCCTGTACAAGCAGGCGCGCGAGAAGCGTGAGGCCCAGGCCGCGGCGGCCACGAACAACGCATAACGAACGTTTCGTCACAGTCGTGACCAACCTGGAACGGTGGCCCGCGGGCCACCGTTCCGCATGTGGGTGCTCGGACGCATATCCTGGTGGTTCCGAGGCGCCCTGTTCGTGGCGCCGACAAGGCGCCGCACCGAAGGTCGACCGCGTAGAGGAGGCAAGGCAGCAGAGGGACCCTTCCCCACCGAGTCACTCGGTGTGCGCTGCCTGAAAGAACCATGGCGAAGAAGTCCGACACCACGTCCGCCGGTAAGGGTGGCGAGAAGCAGCCGGGCCGGTTGAAGCAGATCGGCATGGTCGCCAAGGTCGTCCACCAGCAGAGCCCGCGCACGATCCCGCTCGCGATCACCGTCGCGCTCGTGATCTTCGCCGTCTTCATCGGTATCGGCATCTGGACCGGTTCCTGGATCATCTGGCCGCTGACCGGTCTGCCGATCGCCTTCTTGGTCGGGTTCATCATGTTCACCCGATCCGCCCAGAAGGTGCAGTACAAGATGCTCGACGGCCGGCTGGGCGCCGGTATGGCGATCCTGGAGAACATGCGCGGCAACTGGGTGGTCGAGCCCGGTGTGGCCGCGAACAAGCAGATGGACGTCGTCCATCGCGTGGTGGGCCGCCCCGGCGTGGTCCTGGTCGGCGAGGGCGACCCGGGTCGCCTGCGCGGCCTCATCGCCGGTGAGAAGAAGCGGGTGTCGCGCGTGGCCAACGACACGCCCATCTACGACTTCAAGGTCGGCAACGGCGAGGACCAGGTGCCCGTCTCCAAGCTGCAGCGGGCTTTGGTGAAGCTGCCCCGTAACCTGGACAAGTCCGGCACCGCCGAGCTGAACTACCGCCTCAAGGCGCTTCCGGCCGCGATGCAGATGCCCAAGGGCCCCATGCCCAAGGGCGCCAAGATGCCGAAGGGCATGCGCGGCAAGATGGGCTGATCGGGGCCGCCTCCACCCCGTCGACGGGCCTTCCACGGGGCCGCCGCACCGACCGGTGCGGCGGCCCCGTTCACGTGGGCGGACTCAAGGGTCCGGTTCGTGGCCGATGAGATCCCCGGGCTGACAGTCCAGTTCCCGGCACAGGGCGGCCAGGGTGGAGAAGCGGATCGCCTTGGCCCGCCCGTTCTTGAGCACGGACAGGTTGACCACGGTGACGCCGACCCGCTCGGAGAGTTCGGTGAGGGTCATTCCGCGCCGGGCGAGGAGCTTGTCCAGGTGGATCCGGATGCCGGTGGCCTCTTCCGGTGGCATCAGACGAGACCGTCGACGTCGTCGCGCATACGCGCGCCCCGACGGAACACCTCGGCGAGCGCGGCCAGCGTCAGACCTGTCAGTAGTCCGACCAGCGGGGCCGACCCCAGGGTGATCTCGAAGGCCACGAGCACCATCCCCTCGGTAGGCACCACCCCGTCCTGGAGGAAGAGCCCGGCCAGGCCCCGCACGACGGGGACCAGGATCGACGCGACGATGACGGTGAACGCGATGGTGTGGACGCGTCGCACGTTGGCCGGGACGAAGGGATCGCCCTTCTCCTGGCTGCGGACCACCCGCAGCACCAGGTAGAGCACCACCAGGGCCGCGGCTTGGACGAGCAGGGTGGGCAGCACCAGCATGAGGCGCTCCGTGACACTCGGGTCCTCGAAGACGAGCGTCATCGTGGACTCGGCGGCGATAGTGACGTCGTCTACCGACAGTTCGACGTCGGGAACCGTGCCCGGGGCGTCGATCGGCTGGTGCACGGTGACCCGGTCGGTCTGTCCGAAACCGCCCACGGAGAGGCCGGTGGTGATCCACAGCAGTGAGAGCGCCATGGTCGCGCACACCAGGATCATGCCGAGGACCAGGACGAACCGCATGGCCACGGAGTCGGTACGACTCCACCGCAGACGGGATCGACGGGTCGATGCTTCGAGGGACACGATCGCCTCCTTATCGTTCATCGATATTAACGATAAACGATAAACCGTGGAAACGAAAGCGGGCCCGCACCCGGCGAAGACGGATACGGGCCCTTCGTGCGAAGAGAAGCAGGTGCCGGATCAGTCGCAGCTGACCTTGTCCTCCGCGGCGCTGGTACCCCCCAGGTCCTCGACGCTGGAACCGCCGCCGGAACCACCGCCCGCACCGGCGATGCCCTCCCAGCCGCCGCTCATGACCAACTCCAGGTCCTCCCCCAGGGAAGGCTCCTCCACGATCTCCGCGCCGCCTTGGACGGCCTCGGCCAGGACCTCGGCGTGTTCGGCCCTGTCGGGCCCGTGGTAGACGGTGGTGGCCTCCGGGACCCGCAGTTCGGGGTTGGTCGTGTCGGTGACCGTGAACCCCTCCTCGACCAACAGGGGTTCGACCTGACTTCCCAGACCGTCGACCCCGGTGTTGTTGAGCAACAGCAGGGACACGTCGGAGGGTTCCACGGCGACCGAGTCGTCCCCGGATTCCTCGGAGCCCTCCTCCTCGACGAGCTCGCCTGCGGCCACGGAGGTGAACAGGTCCTGCGCGGCGGTCTCCTGGAACTGCACCTTGTTGGGGTCGACCGGGTAGTCCTCGACGGGCGCGGTGACCATGTTCATCCGGCCCAGGTCGACCTCGCGCATGGCGATGGCCAGCTCGGTCATCTTGTCGACGGTGAACTCACTGTCGGTGGTGAGACTGTCGGTGACCGAGTCCAGGAAGGAGATCAGGTTGTTGGGTTTGGCCAGGATGTCCCCGGAGGTGACCTCGCGCAGGATGGCACCCATCATGCGCTGCTGGTTCTCGATGCGCCCCAGGTCGCTGCCGTTGGCCGCGCTGTCCCGGGAGCGGGCCAGGCCGAGTGCCTGTTCCCCGTTGAGCCTCTGCTCCCCCGCGTCCAGCTCGATGTGCGCCTTGGGGTCGTCCACGGGCTCGGGAACGCACATCTTGATGCCACCGATGGAGTCGACGATGTGCTCGAACCCGGCGAAGTCCACCAGGACCATGTGGTCGAGGTGGATCCCGGTGATGGTCTCCACCGTGTTGCCCTGGCAGTCCATCCCGCCGTAGGTCATGGCGTGGTTGAGCTGGTCGACGCCGCCCGACCAGCCCGCACCCTCCCCCTCCGTCGCCTCGCACGGGGGGATCTCGACCATCGTGTCACGCGGGAGGTTGACCATCGTCACCCCGCCCTTGTCCACGTCGATGCTGACGACGACCAGGACGTCGGGGCGGATGCCGTTGAGCTCGTTGTACTCGGCGTTGTCCCCCGCGCGCTCGTCGGTGCCCAGCAGCAGGATGTTGTGCAGTCCCTCGACCTGGGCGGGACGGTCACCCCAGCCGTCGGGGTCCACGTCCGCGGTGTCGATACCGAAGATTCCCTGGTAACCGGTGTAGACGACCAGACTCGCGGCGATGAGCACACCGGTCGCGACGCACGCCGCCCATTTCCCAAGGGTCATCTTGCCTGCGACGGCGGCCTTGGACACGTTTCTTGGGGCCAAGAGGGCACCTGCGATCCGATCTGGGGCACGAGAGAGGTGGGAGTGTCCGGGAGGGGATCCGCCACGGGAGGGACCGCGGTGGTGTACTCGGACGTAACCCCCCGGATGCTACCGGAACGGTATCCCTGTGTCAGACCCCGGCCGTCGGTCCGGCCACCGGGCGCGGTGGCCGGACCGCTCACCTCAGCAAGCGCTCTCCTCGGCCTCTTCGGCGGTGACTCCGCCGAGATCGTCGGTAATGGACAGGTCGGTCTCGGCGGAGGAGCTCCCGGAGAAACCGTTCCAGTCGGACCCGGCCACCACTTCGAGGGTCTGCTCCAGCCCCTCGGCCTCCTCGGTCACGGCGTTCTCCAGGGAACCGGCGAGCAACTCGGCCGCCGCCTCCTCGCCCGGACCGTGGTAGACCGTGGTGGCCTCGGGGGCGCGCAGTTCGGGGTTACCGGTACCGGTGACCACGTAACCCTCCTGGACCAGGACGGCCTGGATCTCCAGGGCGAGCCCGTCGATGCCGGTGTTGTTGACCACCTGGACCGTGACGTCGGCGGGATCGACCGACTCCGTCCCCTCCTCGTCGTCCTTGTTGTCGGAGGTGTCGTCGTCCTCGCCCGCCAGGTCCACACCCGCGTTGATCGCCTCGAACAGCTCCGAGGCCTGGGGCTGGCTCATCATGATGCGGTTCTCGTCGTCGGGATGCGCCCCGTTGGGGACGGTGACGAACTGGACCCGGTTCAGGTCGACCTCGCGCATGGAGATGGCCAGGTCGGTCATGATGTCGACCGTGAGGTCGTCGTCGGTACTGATGGAGTCGGTGACGGCGCCGAGGAAGTTGGTGATGGTGACCGGGTTGGTCATGACATCGCTGCTGAGGACCTCGCGGAGCATGGCGCCCATGAACTCCTGTTGCCGGTCGATCCGCGACAGGTCGCTGCCGTCCCCTTGGGCGTAGCGGGAACGCACGAAGCCCAGGGAGTCTTCGCCATCGAGTGTCTGGAGTCCGGCGTCCAGTTGTAGGTGGGCCTTGGGGTCGTCGACGGCCTCGGGGATGCACATCTGTACCCCGCCCAGGGCGTCCACCATGTCCTTGAACCCGGTGAAGTCCATCATGACGAAGTGGTCCAGGTGCACACCGGTCACCTGTTCCACGGCCTTCCACTGGCAGCCCACCCCGCCGAAGGTCATCGCGGAGTTGACCATGCCCTGGTGGGCGCCCATGCCCTCGTAGCCCTCCACGGCCTCACAGCCGGGCAGGTCCACCATGAGGTCGCGGGGCAGGTTGACCAGGGTGGCGGCGCCGTTGTCCACGTTGACGCTGGCGATGAGCATGGTGTCGGGGCGCTCGCCCTCGGC
>NZ_JBEYLC010000074.1:0-26591 GCF_040635885.1 Nocardiopsis sp. NPDC006832
CAAGAAGGTCAACGGCCGTAAGAGGTTCATCGTCACCGACACCCTGGGGTTGTTGCTGGTGGTGTGCGTGATGGGGCGGCACTCGGGCCGCCCTCCCCCTTCACGCGGGTCCGGTCAGGTGTCGTCGGCGAGCAGGGCCGCCGCACCCATCCGCAGGAGCAGGTCGGCCATGGCCTCGCGGGAGAGCGACCCGCGGCTGTGGGGGGTGGAGTTGAGCAGGCCGAACGCGGCGTGCACCGAGGCGCGCAGGGTGGACGCCGGGGTGTCGGGACGCAACCTGGCCAGGACGCCGACCCATTCCTCCACGTAGCCGCGCTGGAGCCGACGGACCCTGCGCCGGTCTTCGGCGGTGAGGTTGCCCAGTTCACGGTCGTGCACCGTGATGAGGTCGGGTTCGTCGAGCGCGAAGGCGATGTGCCCGCGCAGCAGTGCCGTGAGGGCCTCGCCTGGATCATCGGACCCGGATACGAGGTCGCGACCGCGTTCGGCGAGACGTTCGCTGATGTCCACCAGGACGGCGCCCAGCAGGGCCTCCTTCCCTGGGAAGTGTCGGTAGAGCGCGGGACCGGTGGTGCCCACCGCCCGCCCGAGGTCGTCGATGGTCACCCCCCTGTAGCCGTGAGCGGCGAAGAGCCGGGCCGCCGCGCCCAGGATCGCCACCCGTCGCCCAGCCGTTCTGAGTCCCACAGCCCTCGCCGCCATCCGCCCGCCTTCCGAGTCGCGCCAACCCTGGACAGCCATGTTAGTAGTTACTAACATCACCGTTGTTAGTGAGCATTAACATCCCTCCACGAGAGGACAACATGAGCAGGGCACCTGTGCTCGGTTCGGCGGTGGACACCGCCGGACCCGCGTTCGCCGCCAACGAGGCCGCGAACCGCGCCCTCGCGTCGGAGCTGCGGGAGCGGATCGCCACCGCGGCCCTCGGCGGCCCGAAGAAGACCCGCGCGCGTCACGTCGAACGCGGCAAGCTCCTCCCCCGCGAGCGCGTCGACCTACTCCTGGACCCCGGATCCCCGTTCCTGGAGATCGCCCCGCTGGCCGCCTACGGTCTCTACGGCGAGGACGGTCAGGACGCGCCCGGCGCCGGAATGATCGCCGGGATCGGACGCGTGGCCGGCCGCCCCGTGGTGGTGGTCGCCAACGACGCCACCGTCAAGGGTGGCAGCTACTACCCGATGACGGTCAAGAAGCACCTGCGCGCTCAAGAGGTCGCGCTGCACAACCGGCTTCCGTGCGTCTACCTGGCCGACTCCGGCGGCGCCTTCCTGCCCATGCAGGACGACGTCTTCCCCGACCGGGAGCACTTCGGCCGCATCTTCTACAACCAGGCCACCATGTCCAGGCAGGGCATCCCGCAGATCGCCGCGGTCCTGGGCTCGTGCACCGCCGGCGGCGCGTACGTGCCCGCCATGAGCGACGAGGCCGTCATCGTCCGCGAACAGGGCACCATCTTCCTCGGCGGCCCTCCCCTGGTGAAGGCCGCCACCGGCGAGGTCGTCACCGCCGAGGAACTGGGCGGCGGCGACCTGCACTCGCGGGTCTCCGGCGTGACCGACCACCTCGCCGACGACGACGCCGACGCCCTGGGCAAGGTGCGTCGGATCGCCGACACCCTCGGCCCGCTCGACCCACCCGCCTGGGAGACCCGCGCCCCGCGTCCACCGAAGCTGGACCCCGAGGAACTGTACGGAGTGGTGCCCGCCGACACCCGCACCCCCTACGACGTGCGCGAGGTCATCGGCCGTGTCGTCGACGGCAGCGAGTTCACCGAGTTCAAGTCCGAGTACGGCACCACCCTGGTCACCGGATTCGCGCACATCAACGGACACCCGGTGGGCATCGTCGCCAACAACGGGATCCTGTTCGCCGAGTCCGCGCTCAAGGGCGCCCACTTCATCGAACTGTGCGACCGCCGCTCCATCCCGCTGGTGTTCCTGCAGAACATCTCCGGATTCATGGTCGGCCGCGACTACGAGGCCGGTGGCATCGCCAAGCACGGCGCGAAGATGGTCACCGCCGTGGCCTGCGCCCGCGTCCCCAAGTTCACCGTGGTGATCGGCGGCTCGTTCGGCGCCGGCAACTACTCGATGTGCGGCCGCGCCTACTCCCCCAGGTTCCTGTGGATGTGGCCCAACGCCCGCATCTCCGTCATGGGCGGCGAACAGGCCGCCTCCGTGCTGTCCACGGTGCGCCGCGACCAGAAGGAGGGGCGTGGCGAGGAGTGGTCGGCCGAGGACGAGGAGGCCTTCAAAGCCCCCATCCGCGACCAGTACGAGGAGCAGGGCAGCCCCTACTACTCCACCGCACGGTTGTGGGACGACGGCGTGATCGACCCCGCCGACACCCGCGACGTGCTCGCCATGGCCCTGTCCGCCGCCCGCCACACGCCCCTGGAACCGGTGGGCTACGGCGTCTTCCGGATGTGAGGAACCCTTGAGCACGACACCACGAACCAGCCCGGGGACCCGCGTGCCCTCGCGCGTGCTGGTCGCCAACCGGGGCGAGATCGCACTGCGCGTCATGCGCACCCTGCGCCGAATGGGCGTCGGCACCGCCGCCGTGTACACCGACGCCGACGCGAACGCCCCGCACACCCTCGCCGCCGACGTGGCGCTGCGGGTGGAGCACTACCTGGACGCCGACAAGATCGTCGCCCTGGCCCTGGACTGCGGGGCCACCGGCGTGCACCCCGGCTACGGTTTCCTGTCGGAGAACGCCGACTTCGCCCGCGCCTGTACCGACGCGGGGCTGGTCTTCATCGGCCCGCCGGCCTCCGCCATCGAGGCCATGGGCGACAAGATCCGCGCCAAGGACACCGTGGCCGCCGCCGGCGTGCCCGTACTGGGCGGGTTCACCGAAGAACCCGGACGGCCCCTGAGCGACGAGGAGCTGCTGCGCGCCGCCGAGGAGACCGGCTACCCACTGCTGATCAAGCCTTCGGCCGGGGGCGGGGGCAAGGGCATGCGGGCCGTGCGAGCGGCCGACACGCTGATCGCCGACGCCGCGTCCGCCCGCCGCGAGGCCCTGGCCTCCTTCGGCGACGCGACCCTGCTGGTGGAGCAGCTGGTCCAGCGCCCCCGCCACATCGAGGTCCAGGTTCTGGCCGACACCCACGGCAACGTCCTGCACCTGGGCGAACGTGAGTGCAGCCTGCAACGCCGACACCAGAAGGTGGTGGAGGAGGCTCCCTCTCCCCTGCTCACCGACGCCCAACGCCAGGTCATGGGCGAGGCCGCCGTGGCCGCCGCCCGCTCCTGCGGGTACGTGGGCGCCGGCACCGTGGAGTTCATCGCCGAGACCGGTCCGGACGGGGAGCTGTCGTTCTCCTTCCTGGAGATGAACACCCGGCTTCAGGTGGAACACCCCGTCACCGAAGAGGTCGTCGCGGTACGGGACGAGCGCGGCGTGGACCTGGTGGAACTCCAGGTGGACGTGGCCTACGGGGAGGCACTGCCCTTCACCCAGAAGGAGGTGTCCTGGGTCGGACACGCGGTGGAGTCCAGGATCTACGCCGAGGACGTCGATCGAGGGTTCCTGCCCTCGGGCGGACCGATCCTGCTCCTGGACGAACCCGACGGCCCGCACGTGCGCGTGGATTCGGGTATCGCCGAGGGCGGGGCGGTCACCTCCGACTTCGACCCCATGCTGGCCAAGGTCATCACCTGGGGCGCGGACCGGTCCGAGGCGCTGAACCGGATGGACGCGGCGCTGGCCTCCTACACCCTGCTGGGCTGCGTGACCAACACCGCCTACCTACGCCGGTTGCTGCGCCACCCGCGCGTGTTCGAGGGCGATCTGAGCACCGACCTCATCGCCTCCGACCCGCCCGAGCCGGCGCCCGACCGTCTGCCCGAGGTGTACGTCGCCGCGGCCCTGGACCACCAGCTCGACCTGGAGAACGGCCCGACCGCCGACCGGTTCGCGGTTCCGGACGGCTGGCGGATGGGCGGACCCGCATGGACCCCGTGGCGACTGCGGGTTCCCGGACATGACGCCGTCATCGTCCGGGTTCGGCGCGACGGCGGTCCGGGCCTCTATCAGGTGAGCACGCAAGATCGGGAGCCCGTCTCCCTGCGTGCCCGCCGCTCCACCGACGGCACCCGGCTCACCGTCACGACCCCCGAACACACCCGCACCTACCTGCGCGCCGACGACCCCGATACCGATCACCGGTGGCTGGGCTCGGCCGGCGCCGCCTGGAGCGTGCACGAGGAACCCGTCACCGCGGCCTCGCGTGAGGACGACGCGACCGCCGACGGCACCGTGCGCAGCCCCATGCCCGGCACCGTCCTGGACGTTCCCGTCCAAGTGGGCCAACGGGTCACCGCCGGCACCACCCTGGCGGTGGTCGAGGCGATGAAGATGGAGCACTCCGTGCCCGCACCGATCGACGGCACCGTCGCCACCGTGGCGGTCCGTCCCGGTTCCTCCGTGCCCATGGACGCCGTCCTGGTCACCGTCGAGGCCGATGCCCCGGCCGACACCCCTTCCACCTCCATCATCGAGGAGCAGCGATGAAGCGCCACGAACTGTCCACCGAGCACGACGACCTGCGATCCGCCGTGGAGACCTTCGCCCAGACCGAGGTCAAGCCGGTGATCGGCGACTTCTACGAGCGGAACGCCTTCCCCTACGATCTCGTCGCCAAGATGGGGACCATGGGGCTGTTCGGGCTGCCGTTCCCCGAGGAGCACGGCGGGATGGGCGGCGACTACTTCGCCCTGTGTCTGGCCCTGGAGGAGCTGGCCCGGGTCGACTCCTCCGTGGCGATCACCCTGGAGGCCGGGGTTTCGCTGGGCGCGATGCCGATCTTCCGGTTCGGCACCGAGGAGCAGAAGAAGGCCTACCTGCCCAAACTGACCTCCGGTGAGGCGCTCGGCGCGTTCGGTCTGACCGAACCCGACGGTGGTTCGGACGCCGGGGCGACCAAGACCACCGCGCGGTTGGAGAACGGTGAGTGGGTGATCAACGGGACCAAGTCGTTCATCACCAACTCCGGGACCGACATCACCGCGCTGGTCACCGTGACCGCCGTGACCGGGCGCCGCGAGGACGGGCGGCCGGAGATCTCCGCCATCCTCGTACCCAAGGGCACCCCGGGCTTCTCGGTGGGACAGAAGTACTCCAAGGTCGGGTGGAACGCCTCGGACACCAATGAGCTGGTGTTCGAGGACTGCCGGGTCCCCGAGGCCAACCTCGTGGGCGAGCGCGGTCGCGGGTACGCCCAGTTCCTGCGGATCCTCGACGAGGGACGCATCGCCATCGCGGCGCTCTCCGTGGGGCTGGCCCAGGGCTGTGTGGACGAGAGCGTGCGCTACGCCCACGAGCGCCAGGCCTTCGGCAACAGCATCGCGGCCTACCAGGCGATCCAGTTCAAGATCGCCGAGATGGAGGCCCGCGCGTACACGGCACGCCTGGCCTACTACGACGCGGCTTCCCGAATGCTGGCCGGCGAGCCCTTCAAGAAGGAGGCGGCGATCGCCAAGCTCATCGCCTCCAACGCCGCGATGGACAACGCCCGCGACGCCACCCAGGTGTTCGGTGGATACGGGTTCATGAACGACTACGCGGTGGGCCGGTTCTACCGTGACGCCAAGATCCTGGAGATCGGGGAAGGGACGAGCGAGGTGCAGAAGATGCTCATCGCCCGCGAACTCGGATTGCCCGCCTAGCCACAAGGCCACGCGGCGCCGGGGCGCCATCGAAACCCGACGGCGCCCCGGCGCCGCTTCTTGCACCCTGTAGCACGATGAGACACACGGGGCTACACTTGGAGTATGAAGACCATCACCCAGAGGGAGTTCCGGAACAAGGCCGCCTCTGTCATGGACGCGGTGGAGGCCGGAGAAACCTTTCATGTCACCCGAAACGGAGTCGAAGTAGCCGAGGTTCGACCGGTCCCCCGTCGGCGTAGGCTCAGCGCGCGAGAGCTCGTCGAACGTCACCGGCATCTACCCAGGATCGACCACTCCGCGATGAGAGCCGAAGCCGACGAGCTGTTCGGGGACGAGGACCGGGTCGACGAAGGCGAAGATGACTGAGCCACAGCACACGTCAGGGGTACTCGACACCTGCGCTTTCATCGACCTTCCAGATCTCGACCCCGCAGCCTTGCCCGATTATCCCGAGATCACTTCCATCACCATGGCCGAACTTCATCAAGGAGTGGCCATGGCGAAGGATCCGGTGACCAGAGCCGCACGTACCGAACGGCTCCAGATCGCAGCCGTGGATTTCGTCCCCCTCCCATTCAGCGGAGAAGCCGCCGCTCGATACGGCACCCTCGTAGCGCTGACCATGGCCGCGAACCGAAGCCCGAAGCCACGCAGGATGGACCTGATGATCGCCGCTATCGCCGCCGTCCACGGGCTTGCCCTGTACACAAGGAACGTGGACGACTTCAAGGGGCTCGAAAGCGCGCTGGACATCGTCGAGGTCTGAACCCGAGGAAGGCCGTATGGGTGAGGAAGGGGCCCCTCACCGGCCGGCGGGACGCGCGCGCTGAGAGTATGGGCGTGCTCGATGTACCCGCCCTCTCCCCCCGAGGACTCGGCACCGTGCCCACGCCTCTCTTCTCGACGTCGCACGACCCCAACGGCGCGGCCCCGCTCGGGGCGCACGATCCCGCGCGCCTGGGCCCCTACCGCTTGCTCGGCAGGCTCGGGTCCGGCGGTATGGGGACCGCCTATCTCGCGCGGTCACGCTTCGGACGGTTGGTGGCGGTCAAGGCGGTCCACCCCGAACTGGTCGACGACCCCGAGTTCAGGGAACGCTTCACCCGGGAGGTCGCCGCCCTTCGTAGGGTGCGCAGCCGCTTCGTTCCACGGTTCGCGGGGGCCGCGCCCGGAGCGGTCATCCCCTGGTTGGCCATCGGGCACGTTCCCGGCCCCACCTTGAGCGAACAGGTGCGCGACGTGCGTCCGCTGCGGGACCGCGCGCTGGCCCGGGTGGTCACCGGAGTCGCCGCGGCGCTGGCCGACATCCACCGGGCCGGAATCGTGCACCGCGACCTCAAACCCGGCAACGTCATCCTCTCCCCGCGCGGCCCCCGCGTGCTGGACTTCGGGGTGGCCGCCCGGCGCGCCGAACAGACCCCGCACGGCCCCGTCTGGGGCACCCCCGGGTGGATCGCGCCGGAACGCCTGCGCGGAGCTCCCGCCTCGGCCGCCTCGGACGTGTTCGGCTGGGGTCAACTGACCGTCTACGCCGCCACCGGACGCAACCCGTTCGGGTCCGCCCCGGAGGCGATCACCCGGAGGATCCTGCGCGCGGAGGCCGACCTGATCGGCCTGCCCGGTGAATACCTCTCCACGGTGCGCGCGGCGCTGGCGAACACCCCCGAACTCCGTCCGTCCCCCGAGCGGATCCTGCTGTCCCTGGCCCGAAACGGCGTCATGCGCCCCTACTGATCGTGGCCACATCCGGACAGAGTTCACACTGCGATGGTGGCGGGTCGCCCACTGTGAAGGTCGTGCGTGGCCGGTCATGGCGCAGGTGGGGTGGATGTGCACAGTGCGACGAAAGTGTGTGTGGTGACGTCAGGGAACACTCCCGAGGGGTGACAACCAGCGACAAACGGCACAGAATGGGCGTACATGGCCGGCGCGGGCCCCCTGCTCTTCCGGGCGCGCGTCCGATCCGGACAGCGGCGCCCCCGCCCCGGATCCCAGGGCTCTCCCACAGTCCTCATGAGGAGACACCGGATGGAAGGCGCCCTGCCGATGATCGCCCTGGCCACCGTCGTGGTGTCCGCCGGCGCGATCATCGTCGCCGCGCACTTTCGCAAGGAACGCGTCACCGAGCTGAACGCCTGGGCCCGTGAACACGGCTGGGAGTACGTCGAACAACGGTCTTCGCCCCTGGAGGGCGCCACCCTGCCCGACGCGCTGCGCGGTCACGACCCCCGCGCGCACCACGTTCTGATCGGCCACCGCGACCGCCACCAGGTCACCGCCTTCGAACTCACCCACGCCCCCGACCGACGTGGCGGCGAGGGCACGACGCACCGCGTCGTGGCCGTGCGCACCCCCGGACATGGGGCGGACCTGGAGATCCACCGCCGCGACCTGGCCAGGGCCGTCTCCTTCGACGGGCGGGGTGAACCCGCACAGGTCGAAGTCTCCTTCTCCGGCGCCTTCCGCACCGTCGGCGCCGACGAACACTTCACCCGGGCCGTGCTCGACCACGCGACCGCCGCGTGGCTGTTGTCGGACTGTCGATCACGGTCGCTTCCGATCCGGTTCACCGGGGACCACATCCTCACCTGGGCGCCGATGCGCCTGGACCCCGACCGCGCGCTGACCGCGGCGGACTACCTGATCGACCTGGTGAACCGGATCCCGGCCCATGCCTGGCAACCCCATACCGCCGACCCCTGATCCCGCCGCGACCGTACGTGCGCGAATCCGGACGTTCGGCCACACTGTGAGCTGCGGATAAAATCCGGGTTGCCCCGAACCTCCAAGGAGTGGACCCATGAGCGACCCCGATTCCACGCACCGCATCTCACGCGCCGACCTCTTCAAGGACGACGAGGAAGAGGCCGCCCCCGACCCCAACGCCACCGCGCAGATCTCTCGCGATGACCTCTTCAAGGACGACGAACCCCGTCGCCCGCGTGAGCGATCCTGACCGGCCCCTCCGCGGCACACGAAAGAGCGCCCGACCCCGCAAGGGACGGGCGCTCCGTGCTTTCGTGGAACCGGATCAGCGGCGTTCGCGGACGGCCTCGACGATCTCGGCGACCGCCTCGTCGACCGGTACGCCGTTGTTCTGCGAACCGTCCCGGTAGCGGAAGGACACCGCGCCCTTGGCGATGTCGTCGTCACCGGCCAGCAGCATGAAGGGGATCTTCTGCTTCTGGGCGTTACGGATCTTCTTCTGCATCCGGTCGTCGCTCGCGTCCACCTCAACGCGAATACCCTCGGCGCGCAGCTTGGCCTCGACCTCTTGGAGGTAGGGCACGTGCTCGTCGGCGATCGGAATGCCCACGACCTGGACCGGGGCCAGCCACGCCGGGAACGCGCCCGCGTAGTGCTCCAGCAGCACCGCGAAGAACCGCTCGATGGAACCGAACAGGGCACGGTGGATCATCACCGGGCGCTGACGGGAGCCGTCGGCCGCGGTGTACTCCAGGTCGAACAGCTCGGGCAGGTTGAAGTCCAGCTGGATCGTGGACATCTGCCAGGTCCGGCCGATGGCGTCCTTGGCCTGGACGGAGATCTTCGGTCCGTAGAAGGCGGCGCCGCCCGGGTCCATGACCAGGTCCAGCCCCTGCTTCTCGGCGGCCCCGCGCAGGATCGAGGTGGCCTCATCCCAGACGTCGTCCTCACCGACGTACTTCTCCGGGTCCTTGGTGGACAGCTCCAGGTAGAAGTCGTCGAGGCCGTAGTCGCGCAGCAGGTCCAGCACGAAGGTGAGCAGCGAGTCGAGCTCGCCGGCCATCTGCTCCTTGGTGCAGTAGATGTGCGCGTCGTCCTGGGTGAAGCCGCGCGCGCGGGTCAGCCCGTGCACCACGCCGGACTTCTCGTACCGGTACACGGTGCCGAACTCGAACATGCGCAGCGGCAGCTCACGGTAGGAACGCCCGCGCGCGTCGAAGATCAGGTTGTGCATCGGGCAGTTCATCGGCTTCAGGTAGTAGTCCTGACCGCCGTCGAGCTGCATCGGGGGGTACATGCCGTCCGCGTACCAGCTCAGGTGCTGGGACTTCTCGAACAGGGTGCTCTTGGTGGCGTGCGGGGTGTAGACGAACTCGTAGCCGCTCTCCTCGTGGCGCTTGCGCGAGTAGTCCTCCATGACCCGGCGAATGATGCCGCCCTTGGGGTGGAAGACCGCCAGGCCGGAACCGATCTCGTCCGGGATGGAGAACAGGTCGAGTTCGGAGCCGAGCTTGCGGTGGTCGCGCTTCTCGGCCTCCTCCAGGAAGGTCAGGTACGCCTTGAGCGACTCCTTGTCCTCCCAGGCGGTGCCGTAGACGCGTTGCAGCTGCGGGTTGGTCTCCTTGCCGCGCCAGTAGGCGGCGGCGGTGCGCATCAGCTTGAACGCGGGGACGACCTTGGTGGTCGGGATGTGCGGCCCACGGCACAGGTCCTTCCAGCACAGCTCGCCGGTGCGCGGGTGGACGTTGTCGTAGATGGTGAGCTCACCGGCGCCGACCTCCGCGGAGGCGCCATCGGCGGCCTCGGCCGCGCCGCCCTTGAGGTCGATCAGCTCCAGCTTGTAGGGCTCGGTCGCCAGCTCGGCGCGGGCGGCGTCGTCGGAGACCACCCGGCGGTCGAAGCGCTGTCCCTGCTTGACGATCTGCTGCATCTTCTTCTCGATGCTCTTGAGATCGGCGGGGGTGAAGGGCTCGGCGACGTCGAAGTCGTAGTAGAAACCGTTCTCGACGGGCGGGCCGATGCCCAGCTTGGCCTCGGGGAAGAGTTCCTGGACGGCCTGGGCGAGGATGTGCGCGGTGGAGTGGCGCAGGATCGCCCGCCCCTCCTCGGAGTCGATCGTGATCGGCTCGACGGTGTCGCCATCGGCCAGTTCCCGGAAGAGGTCGCGGGGCTCGCCGTTGACCAGGGCGGCGATCACGGTCCTGCCGTCCGCTTCCAGGGCCTGCCCCGCGGTGGTCGTGGCCGCCACCGCACGCGGGGTTCCGGCGAGGGTGATGTGCAGCTCAGGCGCGGCGGACACGGTGACTCCTAGGGATACGTCTCGGTTGATGGGTGCGTCTCGGTTCGACACCGGCCACCGGTGCGGCGGCCTGGTGTTCCGTCTTCGATGCTAGCGGCTTCGAGAGGAGGTCGACGCGTTGTCCACAGGGTCGAGCGACCGGAGGAATGGGGCTCTTGTGTTCGGGAAGGACGATGGGTGCGGGGGTGAGGGCCGGCCGTCCTGATTCGGTCGGTGGATTCGGCCATCGGCCGACCGGGTCCGTCGAAGTTCTCCGGAGAATCCGGCCTGGTCACACACAGACGTATATGCCCTGGAAGGTCGGCTTCCTCCTGATTCTTCTCGGGTTCGGCGCCGGCCCATTGATCACTCACCCGAGATCAGTGAGAATCGGCAGACCACCGACCCGCCCCGAGTATGACCCGAATGCCGAGCCGAGCTTCGACCGAATACTGTGAGCGCATGTCAGCGAGTCCATCCGACGGACCTCCGACACAGGAGACATCCCCTGGTCACCGAGCCCACGTACGCCGGTGGCGTCGCCTTCGAGCACGACTGCGCCTGTTCCGGAGGTACATGCACACCCACCCGGTCCTGCACATGCCCTGGCGCCTGCTGGTCGGCACCGTGGGAGCGGTGGTCATCCTCGCCGGGATCGTCATGTTGGTGGTCCCCGGACCGGGCATCGCCTCGATGCTGCTCGGGCTGCTCATCCTCAGCACCGAGTTCCGCTGGGCCCGGCGGCTGCTGCACCCGGCGAAGGTCTGGACGATGCGCGGCGAACGGTGGGCCACACGGCTCAAGGACGACTACCTGCGAAGGTTCCGCGAACATCGCGCCCGACGCAAGGCCCTCCGCCGCTCACGCTAGTGCCACGAAGCAGGGCCCGGGCCTCCCCGGAAAATGGGCGCGGACGTTTTCCGGGACGGTCGGCGCCGAAACCGACACCCCGACGCAAAGGCGCACGTTGCCCGGGGTTGGGGCGACCAAAACCAGAAAAAGAAGGACCGGATCCGCGTGATACGGATCCGGTCCTTCTTGGTTGTGGGCGATACTGGACTCGAACCAGTGACCTCATCGGTGTGAACGATGCGCTCTAGCCAACTGAGCTAATCGCCCCTGTCGGGCTTGTGCCCCCGTCCGGCCTCGTCGGCCTGACAAGAAAAACTTTAGCGCATGTTCTGGAGTGCTCGGCACACCACGGACCGCCCGGCGGATTCACTGGAGTGTGACGGAGGTCACATAACGTCGTTCGGGTTCCCCCACAAGGGGACGCCCACGGCCGCGATCCCCGCAATGAGTAGGAGTTCCCGGTTTCGTGGACCCGCCCGAGACAAGCGCGAGTCGACCTTCGCGTGACACGGGACACTCGACATGGGGAAATCTTTGGTTTCTCCTGGTCATTACAGTGACGAAGGATCGTGGTGCCGCCCCGCGGCGCGCTGGACCCGCTGGGCGGGCAGCGAGACCTCCGGTCCCATCGACCAGAAAAAAGTCTCCGTACTCACGTCATGATCCGCGGCCAGCCGCGTCGAACCAAGTGAGACGGCAACCGGCCGGCGCCCCAGGAACGCCTGGGCCGGACGAGAAAAGGTTTGGCGAACATGAACAGTAGCGACACGACTGCCACCGCCGAGCTGGGCCTGCGACTCGTGGTCCCGGAGCGCACCGCGGTTCCACTGGTCGCGCGACTCGACTACAGCTCCGACGACCCGTACGCGATTCGCGTGGCCTTCCACACCGGCGAGGACACCCCCGTCGAGTGGATCTTCGCGCGAGAACTCCTCACCGTGGGCATCGTGCGTCCCGTCGGTGAGGGCGACGTGCGCGTGTGGCCCTCCAAGGACGAGGAGGGCGAGCGTTCGGTGAGCATCGCTCTCTCCTCCCCCTTCGGTCAGGCCGAGTTCGACACCCAGGTGTCCCCACTCGCCGAGTTCCTGCACCGCACCTACGAGATCGTCCCCGCCGGCCAGGAGGGAACCTTCGTCGACCTCGACGAGGAGATCCAGCAGCACCTCCACTCCTGAGTGATCGGTCGGTGTGGGGCATCCTCCGCGGGGCGGCGCGATCTTCGGACACCACCGACACCACGGGGAACAGGGTGAACGAGTAGAGGAGGGGACGGCGCCTGGGCGCCGTCCCCTCCTCTCGCCGTCTCAAGCGGGGATCACGGGTCCAGGTCCGCGGCGGAACGCTCGGCGAACACCGCCATCGCCTTGAGCGTGATCGGCCCGGGTTCGGCCGACACCCGCCGGTCGTCGATGTGGAGCACCGGCTGCACGTCACGTCCGGTCGAGGTCAAGAACGCCTCGGTGATCTCGGGCAGACGCTCCATCGGCACGTCCTCCTCTTCTCCACCGTGCCACTCCAGGACGAGCTCACGGGTGATCCCGGCCAGCGGGCCGGCCGACAGCGGCGGCGTGACGAGTCGCCCGTCCAGCACGACGAAGATGTTGCTCCCGGTGCCCTCGCACAGGTTCCCCGAGACGTTGCGGAAGATCGCCTCGGTGGCGCCGCGCTCTCGGGCGTAGGCCAAGGCTCGCACGTTGTCGGCGTAGGAGGTGGTCTTCAGCCCGGCGAGGGCGCCGAACTCGTTGCGCGGCCACGGGGCCAGGGCCACGTTCGTGTGCGCGGGGATGCCGGGGAAGGGACCCAGGGCCACGATGATGGTCTGTTCGCCCTGGCCCCGGTCCGAACCCAGCGGCCCGATCCCGTCGGTGACGGTGACGCGCACCCGCGCGTCGGTCATCTCGGGGTTGGCCGCCACCGCTCGGGCCACGCCGTCCGCGATCAGTTCGAGGTCGGGTTCGTCCATGCCCAGACCCGCGGCGGAGCGGGCCAGGCGCCTCAGGTGCCGCGTCAACGCGAACGGTCGACCGTTCTGGGCTCGCACCGTCTCGAACACTCCGTCGCCGACGGTGATGCCGTGGTCTACCACGGGGATCCGGGCGTCCTTCTCCTCCAGCACGGCGCCGCGGCCGTAGCCGGCTCCGGCGATCCACACCCTCATCTCAACCCCCAACTCTCAAGGGCCCTGGTCGGGCCGGTGTTTCCCCTGAATCCTCCCACCATCGGGCCCGCCGCTACCTTCCGGCGGTACACCTTGGCAAGTGCGTTGACCGGCACCGGCCGTCGAGCGACGCCTCCGGGACTTTTTCCGCGCCGTCCTCACTGGTCAGGGCGGCATGTGGGGTGGCCGGCCCACCTGGTCCACGGGACGATGACCGGACAGATAAGTTACGAATGACTATCATCTGGGCAACGCTTATGCGGGACCGGAGGACAACGCCCCCGACACCCTTCCGCCCCGCACCGCGCGCCCCCGCAGAGCGCGTGCTCCACGCACGACCGACGACCGACACAGCGAAGAGAGACATGACCCCACCGAGCACCGCCCGCGGCGAACTCAGCTGGCTGCTGGACGACCTCCTGACTCGCGCCTCGGGCACACAGCACGCCATCGTCCTGTCCACCGACGGGCTCCTCATGGCCACCTCCAGTGGCCTCGACCGTCCCGCCGCCGAACACCTCTCGGCGATCGCCTCCGGACTGCACAGCCTCGCGGGAGGGGCCAGTAAGCAGTTCTCGGCCGGCGACATCCGACAGAGCATCATCGAGATGGACCGCGCCTTCCTCTTCGTCGCCGCGGCCGGCGACGGGGCCTGCATGGCCCTGATGGCGGACGCCGACAGTGACGTGGGCCTGATCGCCTACGAGATGAACAAGGTGATCGAACGGGTCGGCCAGTACCTGTCCGCGCCTCCGCGCCCCGACATTCCTTCCACGCCCGCGCATGTGGAGAAGTAGCCCCTGCCGCCGCGGCGGGCCACGTCGGCCTGCCTCGGCAGGGCGCACAACCCCTTTGAGAAGCCGATTTCGTACTTGCCCGAACATCCGCTAGAGTTCTTAACGCAGCGAGGGACACGGTCAAGGCCGTGGCAAGCACTCGCCGCGCGGACGTGGCTCAGCTGGTAGAGCATCACCTTGCCAAGGTGAGGGTCGCGGGTTCGAATCCCGTCGTCCGCTCGGATGATCCGAAGCACTCACCCATCGGTGATAATCTCGGATCGGGCCTGGAACCTCGCGTTCCAGACCACACGCGGACGTGGCTCAGCTGGTAGAGCATCACCTTGCCAAGGTGAGGGTCGCGGGTTCGAATCCCGTCGTCCGCTCGGAGAAAGGCACATACGGGTGCCGTTCGGCGACCTCGTGCTTCGACCAAGCCGGCGTGGCCGAGTGGCTTAGGCAAGGGACTGCAAATCCCTGCACACGGGTTCGATTCCCGTCGCCGGCTCCAGATGTACCTCATCTCGCATGAGGGCGATTAGCTCAGTTGGCTAGAGCACTACCTCGACACGGTAGGGGTCACAGGTTCGAGTCCTGTATCGCCCACAGATAACGGAAGCGGGTTCCTTCGGGAGCCCGCTTTCGCTGTTTCCACGGTAGTGCTCTTCGAGCATCGGCGCCATACCGGACAACCGCTCCCGTTCCTTGTGGGTAAGAGCCGCCACGTTCCCTCACCACCGGGCTTCGAGCCTGAGTACACGCCGCCGCATCCGCGGCGTGACGTGCTCATAGACCCGACCCATCCCCGGCACACTGTGTCCCTGCCCGGTCCGGTGAGAGTGCCGTCGCGCCTCGTTGAACGTGATCCCTGGCAGCAGCGCTGATGTCCTGACAGAGGAAACCGGCGGTGATCACGTCGACCGGCTCGACCCGGTTCCATCTCACGGCGGCGAGGTCGCCGAGGTTGGGCACGTCGGGGAAGCGAGCTCTGAGCAAAGAGCTGACGTGGGGGTCGTGGTCGGCGACCCATGCCAGTCGCGCCGATCCACCCAGTGCCGCGACCGCGCCCATGTCCAGACCGGTATGGCCGGTGCACAGCGAACAGCCCGGTGTTGCAACAACTGGTTGGACTCGCCCGACAGTGGGCGGCGGATCGGGCGTTGCGACCGCCTATGCACTAACCAGGATTTTCCGGAGAATGGTCGCGCCGGGGGTGATGATGGTCCTGGCCGAGGAGCACCGCGCCGCCCTCGTACAGTCACACCGGCCAACGAAGAGAAAGTAAAACTTTTCCCGTGTCTTTTCTGCCAGCCCTTCCACCCCGGTCTTCCGACAGAGCTCGGCTATTCGCCGTCAGCGACCTTCACGTGTCTCATCCCGAGAACCGGGACATCGTCGATCAGCTGACCCCGTCGACCGAGGGTGACTGGCTGATCGTGGCCGGAGACGTCGGTGAGGTCTTCGCCGACATCGAACGGGTCCTCGGTACACTCGCCGCCCGCTTCGCCCGCGTGATCTGGGTACCGGGTAACCACGAGCTGTGGACCCACCCGTCCGATCCGATCCGGCTCCGGGGCGAGGCGAGGTACCGCGCCCTGGTCGACATGTGCCGCCACCTAGGGGTCCTCACCCCAGAGGACCCCTACCCCGTCTGGACCGGTGACGGAGGCCCAGCCCAGGTGGTGCCCCTCTTCCTGCTCTACGACTACTCGTTCCTCGCGCCGGGCACCGACTCCAAGGAGAGCTCGTTGGCCCTGGCGAAGGAGAAGGGCGTGGTGTGCACGGACGAATTCCTACTGCATCCCGATCCGTACCCGACCAGGGAGGCGTGGTGCGCGGCCCGGGTCCGCGAGTCCGAGCGCAGACTCGCCCTGTGCGACATCGACACTCCCAAGATCCTCGTCAACCACTACCCCTTGGTCGAGGACCCGACCCGTGTCCTGCGCTACTCGGAGTTCGCCCAATGGTGCGGTACCGTACGGACCGCCGAGTGGCACCTGCGTCCCGACGTGACCGCGGTCGTCTACGGCCACCTGCACATACCCCGGAAGACGGTCCACGACGGGGTTCCCTTCCGAGAGGTGTCGCTGGGTTACCCGAGGGAGTGGCGCCATTTCGGCGATCGGCGAAGGTGGCCGGTCCAGATCCTCCCTGTGTCGGCTCTGGACTGACCACGACCCGGCTCCGTCCATGATTCGCGCACTCGAGGAGAGCGGCCTCATTCTCCACGACGACTACTACGAGGAGGGCTGGAATGCCGAGGACGAGCCCCTACCGGGGGTCGCCCCGGGTTCCCTGGCCAGTGAAGTCGGCGGCACGGCGCAGCCCTCGGGCCCGCGCCGTGCCGCCGTGGCGTGGGGCCGTCGCCAGGAGCCGCCCCCTGGCGGACGCGGTGCTGGACACGGACAGTTCGGCCATCCGGGCCAGGGCGGTGAACCAGAGGCGTTGCCGCTCGGGAGATCCCCCGTCTCGCGCCGGCGTTCCAGCGCCCATCGCCAAGCCCGATCCTGAAACGGAGACAAAGCAGGCATTCCATTGGGCTCCTCATTCGGATCGTGCACGATCTACAGATCGGTCTCAGTGCCCCTCCGCCCCCGATCATCGCCAGCAGCAGAACGGCCGTGATGGTGACCCATCGTGACCAACGGGAGGGCTCCATCCCGATCACCCTTTCCTGGTGACCGAGGGACCCCACGGGGAAGGAATCTCCCAGTCCGGTGTGAAGATCCCTCAACGGAACACTCTGACGTGCACGGATGCAGGTTTACGCAGGTCGTCCCGAGGCTGTGACCACCTCGACACGGTAGGGGTCACAGGTTCGAGTCCTGTATCGCCCACAGATAACGGAAGCGGGTTCCTTCGGGAGCCCGCTTTCGCTGTTCCCAGGGTCGGCGCGAAACCGCGTAGCATCCAGCGGACCACCCACGGCCGCGAACGAGGGGAATCAAGGCCATGCGCGTCTCTCTGCTCGACCGTTCACGGACCCGCGCGGGAGAATCCGACGCGGAGACGATCGCGACGACCGTCGAGAGGGCGGTGCGCGCTGAGGAGCTGGGTTTCCACCGGTTCTGGACCGCCGAGCACCACGCGGTCCCGGGCATCGCCGGCTCGGCCCCCGCGGTGTTGCTCGCCGCGATCGGAGCCCGGACGAACCGGATCCGGCTGGGCACGGGCGGGATCATGGTCCCCAACCACAGCCCGATGGTGATCGCCGAGCAGGCCCTGCTCTTGGCGGCGCTCTTCCCCGGCCGGTTCGACCTGGGGCTCGGCGGCTCGCTCGGTTTCACCACGCGGATCCGCAGGGCGCTGGGGCGGACCGCCCTGCGGGAGGGCGAGTACCCGGCCGAGGTCGAGGAGGTCCTCGAATATCTGAACGGGACGGCCGACATCACCGTCAGGCCGCGCGTCGAACCTCCCCCGGTGTTCATGCTCGCCATCAAGGGCGGGATGACCCTGGCCGCCGACCTGGGGCTGCCCGTGGTGGCCGGAGGGCCGCTGCTACGCGACCCGGATCGCCTGGCCGGCTACTTCCAGGACTTCCGACCGGGTCCGACCGCGCCTGAGCCCTACCTGGTCGTGAACGTGGACATCGCCGTCGCGGAGACCGCCGAGCGGGCCCGCGACCTGCTGCTTCCCGAGGCCTGGGCCTACGCGGACTCGCGGGAGGTGGGCGAGTTCCGGGCGCTGAGGCCCGTGGAGGAGGTCCGTCGACTGCTCGCTGGTACGACCAGCGCGATGAAGCTCAGGGCGGTGGACGACTGGCTGTCCGGTGCGATCGCCGGTACCCCGGACCAGGTGGTGGACTCGCTCACCGACCTCGTCGAGCGAACCGGCGCCGCCGAACTCCTCGCCAATGTCAGCACCTACGATCGCGCCGAGGTCGAGGGCATCGACGAGTTCCTGGCGTCACTCTGAACCTTTCAGCGCTTGCTCGTGCGACGTGGTGGCGCTACTACCGGTGACACCGGCGAAGCGAACCCTGTGACCGGCATCACATTTTCCTCCGTGAAGCATGCCGGAAAACCACACATACCGGGAAATTCGTGTGTTCCAGATCTCTGCGGCCCCAGTGTGTGAACTTTTGTGTCCTTCTCGTCTGGCATCATCGCTTTCGACCATGTAATCGTTTCCACGAGATGAGAGAGGGGTGTGGACGCCATGGTGAGCATCAAGGACGTCGCCGAGTCGGCCGGCCTGTCCGTGGCCACGGTCTCCCGGGCGCTCAACGGACACCCCTCGGTCAGCGACGACGCCCGCGAACGGGTCCTGGCCGCCGCCGGCACGCTCGGCTACCGCCCCAACGTCGTGGCCCGTTCGCTGCGCACCCACCGGACCGGAACCATCGGCCTGGTCATCAGCGACGTCCTCAACCCGTACTTCACCGAACTGGCCCGCGCCGTGGAGGAGGAGGCCCGCGAACTCGGCTACAGCGTCATCATCGGCAACGCCGACGAACGCGCCGACCTGGAGGACCACCACGTACGCGGCCTGTTGGACCGGCGCATCGACGGCCTCCTCGTCTCCCCCGCCGACGGCCGCTCCCCCATGACCCTGGAGGCCGCGGCCGGGGACACCCCGGTGGTGTTCGTCGACCGCTGGATCACCGGCGTCGACGTGCCCGTGGTCCGATCCGACGGCCGCACGGCCATCGCCGACCTCGTCGACCACCTGCACGCGCTCGGCCACCGGCGTCTGGCCATCATCACCGGGCCCGCGGCCACCACCACCGGCCGCGAGCGCGTGGACGCCTTCCGCGCGGCCCTGGCCGTCCATGGCCTCGCGCTGCCCGACGAGTACGTGGGCCGCGGCGACTTCCAGGCCGAGAGCGGACGCGTCTGCACCGAACGTTTCCTGAACCTGGCGGAGCCCCCCGACGTCGTCTTCGCCACCGACAACCTCATGGCGCTGGGCGCCCTGGACGAGATCGGTGCGCGCGGTCTGCGGGTCCCCGACGACATCGCCCTGGCCGCCTTCGACGACATCCCGTGGTTCTCGCACACCGACCCGCCGATCACCACGATCGCCCAACCCACGGCGGAGCTGGGCCGGGTCGCGGTGCGGGCCCTGACCGACCTCATCGCGGGGGCGCCCGCCTCATCCACCGTCCTGCCCGCCCACCTCGTCGTGCGCCGCTCCTGCGGCGAGCCGGAAACCAAGGGAGCCACACGTGAGTAGTACGGACGAACTCCTGCGCATCGAGGGGGTGCGTAAGGCCTTCCCCGGGGTGGTCGCCCTCGACGACGTCGACTTCGACCTGCGTCGGGGCGAGGTCCACGCCCTCCTCGGTGAGAACGGGGCCGGCAAGAGCACCCTCATCAAGGTGCTCTCCGGTGCCCACCGCCCCGACCGCGGCCGGATCCTCGTCGAGGATTCCGAAACCCTCATCCGGGACGCCCAGGACGCCGCACGGCTGGGCATCGCCACCATCTACCAGGAGTTCAACCTGGTCCCCGACGTCACGGTGGCGGAGAACATCTTCCTGGGCCGCCAACCCCGCCGGTTCGGGTTCATCGACCACCGACGCATGGAGGCCGAGGCCGCCGCGCTGCTCGAACGCGTGGGCGTGGACGTGTCCCCGCGCGCCAAGGTGCGCGGACTGGGCATCGCCCGTCTACAGATGGTGGAGATCGCCAAGGCGCTCAGTCTGAACGCCAAGGTCCTCATCATGGACGAGCCCACCGCCGTGCTCACCACGGAAGAGGTCGAGCGGCTCTTCACCATCGCGCGCCGCCTGCGTGAGGAGGGTGTGGGCATCGTCTTCATCACCCACCACCTGGAGGAGATCGGGGCGCTCGCCGACCGGGTGACCGTGCTGCGGGACGGCCGTTCGGTCGCGCACGTGGGCGCCGACACCCCCGAGGACGAACTGGTGCGCCTGATGGTGGGGCGCAGCATCGACGAACAGTACCCGCGCGAACGCCCCGGGACGGGCGAGTCGCTGCTGCGGGTGCGGGGGCTGACCCGGGTCGGTCACTTCGAGGACGTCGACCTGGAGGTCCACGCGGGCGAGGTCGTGGGGCTGGCCGGGCTGGTCGGTGCCGGACGCACCGAAGTCGCCCGCTCCGTCTTCGGCGCGGACCCCTACGACTCCGGAACGGTCGAGGTCCTGGACCGTCCATTGCCCGGCGGTGACGTCAACGCGGCCATGACCGCCGGTCTGGGGCTGGTCCCCGAGGACCGCAAGGGTCAGGGCCTGGTCTTGGACGCCTCCGTGGAGGAGAACCTGGGGCTGGTAACGCTGGGCCCCACCAGCAGGGCCGGGTTCGTGAACCTGGCGGGGCAGCGCGCCTCCGCCCTGCGAATCGCCGGCGACCTGGGCGTGCGCATGTCGAGCATCTCCCAGCACGTGCGCACCCTGTCGGGCGGCAACCAGCAGAAGGTCGTCATCGGCAAGTGGCTGCTGGCCGACTCTCGGGTGCTGATCCTGGACGAGCCGACCCGCGGCGTCGACGCCGGCGCCAAGGTCGAGATCTACCGGCTCGTCAACGAACTCACCGCCTCCGGTCACGCGGTGCTGATGATCTCCAGCGACCTCCCCGAGGTGCTGGGGATGAGTGACCGGATCCTCGTCATGGCCCAGGGCCGCATCACCGGGGAGCTCTCCGCGGAGGACGCCACGCAGGACGCCGTGATGTCCCTCGCGGTCGCCGCCGGCCCCCGGTCGAGCACTGAAGAGCACGGAGTGGAGGGCCACGATGGCCACTGATACGGACAAGAGCGGCGGCACCTGGTCCGCCCTACGAAGATTCCTGCTGGAGAACGGCGCGCTGACCGCCCTGGCCATCCTGGTCGTGGTCATGTCGTTGCTCTCCGACGACTTCCTGACGGCGCAGAACCTCCTCAACGTGGGTGTGCAGGCCGCCGTCATCGCGATCCTGGCCTTCGGTGTCACCTTCGTCATCATCGCCGGCGGGATCGACCTGTCGGTGGGTTCGGTGGCGGCGTTGTCGGCGACGGTGCTGGGCTTCCTGGCCACGGTGCAGGGCGTCCCGATCTGGTTGGCGCTTCCCCTCGCCGCCGCCACCGGTGTCGCGTGCGGTCTGGTCAACGGTGTGCTGGTCGCCTACGGCAGGCTGCCCTCGTTCATCGCCACCCTGGCGATGTTGTCGATCGGACGCGGCCTGTCCCTGGTGCTGTCCGAGGGCAGCCCGATCTCACTGCCGGACTCCGTGGCCGTCCTGGGCCGTTCGCTGGGCGGGTGGCTGCCCGTCCCGGTGATCATCATGCTGGTGATGGTGCTGGTCACCGCGGTGATCCTGCGCCGGACCTTCGCCGGACGCGCGATGTACGCGATCGGTGGCAACGAGGAGGCCGCGCGTCTGTCCGGCATCCGCGTCAAGCGGCACCAGCTCGGTATCTACGCGCTGTCGGGTCTGTTCGCGGCCGTGGCCGGCATCATCCTGGCCTCCCGTCTGGCCTCGGCCCAGCCACAGGCCGCCCAGGGCTACGAGCTGGACGCGATCGCCGCGGTCGTCATCGGTGGCGCCAGCCTCGCCGGTGGCGTGGGCTCGGCGTTCGGCACCCTGGTCGGTGCGCTGATCCTGGCGGTGCTGCGCAACGGGCTGAACCTGCTGTCGGTGTCGGCGTTCTGGCAGCAGGTCGTCATCGGTGTGGTCATCGCGATCGCCGTCCTGTTCGACACGCTGCGCCGCCGCTCCGGTGGCGCGGGCGCGGGTTCCGGTACCGGTTCCGGCGCGAACGGAGGCCGTGGCAAACGGGGGATCCAGCTCGCGGTCGCGGCGGCCGTGACCGCCCTCGTGGTCGGCGCCCTGTCGTTCCTGACCCCGAACTCCGGGACCGAAACGACCCGGATCGGGATGTCGCTGTCCACCCTCAACAACCCGTTCTTCTTGCAGATGCGGGACGGGGCACAGGCGGAGGCGGACGAGGCCGGTGTGGAACTGGTCGTCACCGACGCCCAGGACGACGCGTCGCAGCAGGCCGACCAGATCCAGAACTTCGTCAGCACCAGCGTGGCCGCCATGGTGATCAACCCGGTGGACTCCGACGCCGCGGGTCCTCCGGTGGGCGGTGCCAACAACGCCGACATCCCCGTGGTCGCGGCCGACCGCGGCGTCAACGAGGCCGACGTGGAGACCCTGGTGGCCTCCGACAACGTCGAGGGCGGCCGGTTGGCGGCCCAGGAGTTGGCCGAGGCGATCGGCGAGGAGGGCCGGGTCGTGGTGTTGCAGGGCACCCCGGGCACCTCCGCCAGCCGTGAGCGCGGTTCCGGCTTCGAGGAGGGCATCGCCGAGTTCCCCGACATCGAGGTGGTGGCCCGACAGCCCGCCGACTTCGACCGGTCCAAGGGGTTGGACGTGATGACGAACATGCTCCAGGGCAACGGCGACATCGACGCCGTGTTCGCGGAGAACGACGAGATGGCGCTCGGCGCCGCCGCGGCGTTGTCCTCCCGTGGCGAGGAGGCCGTCGTGATCGGCTTCGACGGCACCCCCGAGGGTCTCGAAGCGGTCGCCGAGGGCACCTTGTACGCGTCCGTGGCCCAGCAACCCGCCGAACTGGGTCGGGTCGCGCTGCGCAACGCGATCGCCGCCGTGGAGGGCGAGAGCCTGGAGGAGACCGTGATGGTCCCGGTGGAGGTCGTCACCGAGGAGAACGTCGACGAGTTCGAGTGAGCGATCGTTCCCTCCGAGGAACGAACCCATCGGCGCGGTGTCCGGCTCCCAGGGGTCGGGCACCGCGCCGATGGTATAGGGATGGTTCCGGCACACCGTCCACCACGAAGGGACCAGCCCGTGTTCCCCCTCGTCACAGCTCCCGTCGACCGACCCGCCCTCCGGTTCGGCGACCACCGTCTCACCTACCGGGAACTGGCCGGGGCCGCTTCCCGACTCGCGGCCGACCTGCCCGACGGCCGGGTCGCGGTGTGGGCGACCCCGTCACCGCACACCTGCGTGGCCGTGACCGCGGCGGTCCTGGCCGGGGTCCCGGTCGTCCCGCTCAACCCTCGATCCGGGGAACGGGAGCTGCGGCACGTGATCGACGACAGCCGACCCGAACTCCTGCTCGCTCCGCCCGGCGTCGCGCTCCCCCAGGCCTTGGCCGATCTCCCCGTGCGCGAGGTCGACGCCTCCGCCGACCCGGTCACTCCCCCGCTCGTACGCGAGGTGGACCCCGAGTCCATCGCGTTGGTCGTCTACACCTCCGGTACCACCGGCCCGCCCAAGGGGGCGCTGATCTCCCGCCGCGCGATCCTGGCCGGCCTCGACGCGCTCGCCGACGCCTGGGCGTGGACGGAACGGGACGTGCTCGTGCACGGTCTGCCGCTCTTCCACGTGCACGGCCTCGTCCTGGGCGTGTTCGGGCCCCTGTACCTGGGTGGTTCCCTGCACCACCTGGGTCGATTCGAACCCGAAGCGGTCCGTCGAGGCCTGGAGGGCGAGGGCACGCTCCTGTTCGGGGTGCCGACCATGTACCACCGCCTGGCCGAGGCGGTGCGGGAGGATCCGTCCCTGGCTCGGGCGTTGGCCGGGGCCCGCCTGCTGGTGTCGGGTTCGGCCGCGCTCCCGTTGCCCGACCACGAACGCCTCACCGCCGCCACCGGACATCGGGTCGTCGAGCGCTACGGCATGACCGAGACCCTGATGAACACCAGTGTCCGCCTCGACCACCCGCCGTGCCCGGGTGCGGTCGGCACCCCGTTGGACGGGGTGGAACTGCGTCTGGTCGGCGACGACGGGGCCGCGCTCCCCGCGGGCGAGGAGGTCGGTGAGGTGCAGGTGCGCGGCGCCAACCTGTTCAGTGGGTACCTGAACCGTCCCGAGGCCACCGCCGAGGCGATGACCGACGACGGTTGGTTCCGAACCGGGGACATGGCCACCGTCGACGCTCAGGGCCTGGTCCGGTTGGTGGGACGCAAGAGCACCGATCTGATCAAGAGCGGTGGCTACAAGATCGGCGCCGGGGAGATCGAGAACGTGCTGCTGGCGCACCCCGGGGTGGCCGAGGCCGCCGTCACCGGCGAGCCCGACCCCGACCTGGGCGAGCGGGTCGTGGCGTGGATCGTTCCCAGGGGTGCGCAGGCGCCCACCCTGGCGGAGCTGGCCGACCTGGTGGCCGCGCAACTGGCCCCGCACAAGCGCCCGCGACGCCTCCACGTGCTGGAAGCGCTGCCCCGCAACGACATGGGCAAGATCCTCAAACGCGCCCTGGGTTCCTGAACCGTCGGCTCACTCCCCCGTGAAGACGGGGTCGGTGCGGTCCAGGGACGCGGTGACACCCACCTCGTTGTCCTTCGTGGACATCAGACGGGCCTGTTCGACGATCTCGCGCTCCAGCGCGGAGGGCAGGGCCGCCAGCAGGTCCGCGCGCATGGTGGCCTTCATGGAGCGCACCGCCAACGGCGCCGACGCGGCGATCCGGTGCGCGTGCTCCAGGGCCCCGGCGCGGACCGCCCCGTCCTCGACCAGGTGGTCGGCCAGGCCGATGGCGTGCGCTTCCTCCCCCGGGATCCGACGGGCGGTGTAGAACATGTCGGCGGCCTTCTGGGCGCCCACGATGCGCGGCAGCGACACGGTCAGCCCGAAACCCTGGTGCAGTCCCAGCCGACCGAAGTTGGCGTGGAAGCGGGTGCCGGGCGAGGCCACCCGGAAGTCCGCCGAGCAGGCCAGCCCGAGCCCACCGCCGACCGCGGCGCCCTGGACGGCGGCGATCACCGGGATCGGCAGCGAGTACAGACGCAGGCCCTGCCCGTAGATGGCGCTGAGGGTGTCCACGGGGTTGTTTCCGACACCGCCCGCAGCGAAGTCCACCCCCGCGCAGAAGTTCCTGCCCTCGGAGCACAACACCAACGCCCGACATCCGTCCGCCGCCAGTTCCTCGGCGGTGTCGGCAAGCTCGGTGAGCACGTCCAGGGAGAAGTGGTTGTGCGGTGGTCGGTGGATCTCCAGTACCCCGACGTGGTCGTCGACGCGCGCGGACAACTCCTCGCTCATGGGAGTGCCTTTCTCTTGGACGGGGCCGGTCGAGGGCGAACGGCGACGAGGTTACCGGGCGGTCGCGACCGGGCCGCCCGCGGCCCGGTTGATAACCTCCCACGCACATGTTCGTTCGACCATCGGAGCACCGTGCATCCCTTCAGGAAGGCCGTCGAGGCCGGCGACCACGAAGCCATCCGCGCCCTGCTCGCCGAGGACGTGGTCTTCACCAGTCCCGTCGCCTTCAAGCCCTATCCCGGGCGCTCCATCACCGCCGCGATCCTGCGCGGGGTCGACCGTGTCTTCAGCGACTTCCGCTACGTCCGGGAGATCGCCGACGCCGACGGCCGTGACCACGCCCTGGTGTTCGAGGCCAAGGTCGGAGACCGGTGGATCAACGGCTGCGACTTCCTGCACGTGAACGAGGAGGGCCTCATCGACGACCTCGTCGTCATGGTCCGCCCACTGTCCGCGGCCACCGCCCTGGCCGAGGCCATGGGAGCCCAGTTCGAAAGGATCGCCCAGGAGGCCGCCGAGGAGGCGACCGGGCAGGCATGACCCCACGCGTCACGCTCTCGGCCGACCGAATCCCGCGCGTCCACCCGCATTCCGGACATTCCAAAGGCGGACGTATCACGCATTTCGCCTGGATATAACGCTGGGCTCTGGTCTACCGCGACGCTCCTACCTACTGTGGTCGCTCGGCCCACCTCCAGGAGCGTGATCGTTGTGACCACAACCCGCAAGGTCCCGGACCTGCTCTCCCCCGAGTTCGCCGCCGACCCCTACGCGGCCTATCGGATGATGCGTGAGGACGCCCCGTTGCTGTGGCACGAGGCCACCGGGAGCTACGTCGTCTCCCGGTACGAGGACGTGCGTCGGGCGTTCAAGAACGACGTCTTCTCCACCGAGAACTACGCCTGGCAACTGGAACCCGTGCACGGGCGCACCATCTTGCAACTGGACGGCCGTGAACACGCCGTGCGGCGGGCCCTGGTGGCCCCCGCCTTCCGCGGCAAGGACCTGCGCGAACGCTTCCTTCCGGTGATCGAGCACAACAGCCGAAGGCTGATCGACCGGTTCCGCCACCGCGGCCGGGTGGACCTGGTGTCGGAGTACGCGACCCGGTTCCCGATCAACGTCATCGTGGACATGCTCGGCCTGGACCAGGACGACCACGACCGCTTCCACGACTGGTACACCGCG
>NZ_JBEYLC010000075.1:0-26206 GCF_040635885.1 Nocardiopsis sp. NPDC006832
GCACCGGCGCCCCTTTGGCGATGATCTTGCTCCTAGCGCCCATTTGGGCGCCCAACATGGCGCTACGGACAAGATCGTTTCTCTTCAGAGCCCCTCCATCGAAGTCGTGAGGAGGCGCTTTTCTGTGAGAGGTGGCGCCGGCCATAAGGGGGAAGGGGTTGTGGGTCACCCGAAATGGCCACACTGCCCGTGGTGGGGGTGACACCGGTAGGGCGAGCGGTCGTAGTAGGGGCCGGTGTCGGCACCTGTGCTGCCCACACCCCCAACGGGAGCCACTTCTGTCCCGGGATGTGGCTCTGGGTGGGGGGTTCGGGGTGGGGGCATGCTGATATCCCCACAGGGCACGGGCCCTTGGGGTCTGACACCCACTCGGGGGTGTTCTCGCGGGGGTGGTGTTCCACCTGGCGGAAACGCATGGTCGTGGAAGCGGATGGTGGTCAGGGGGCGGTGGCTGGGGCTGGCTCCCCCTCCCCATCCCCGGACCCGGCTTCCTTGCCTTCTTCTTGGCGGTTCTGGGCGTGGTGGTGTTCCCAGATCTGCCGGTTCACCTTCGCCTGCAACCGGTGCTTAAGCCGGTTATGGGTCGAGCACAACACCTGCATGTTGTCCGCGCTCGTGACCCCGCCGTGAGAGAACGGGACGATGTGGTCGTACTGCGACCAGCTACGCGGCACGTCACAGCCTTCGTGCCACTCGCAGTAGGGCTTCTTGAACCCCGCCGCCTGGCGCACCGGGTCCGGGGCGCACCGCTGCTTTCGCCCCACATCCAACAGAGTCCGACCCTGGGCGTCGGTCACGAACCGGCGCAGCCAACTTTCGGGGGTCAGGCGGGCCACCATCTGGTCGGGGATGACCACACCATCCTCGGTGGTGGCGGGCTCTGCGGCGCCGTCTCCGAGGAAGCGTGTGAGGGGGACGGTGATGTTCAACGTGGCCAACGGTTGGCGGCTCAGGCTGGAGCAACCCCGGTGGGTCAGAGCGGTCTCGAAGATGCGCATCATCGCGTCATAGGTGCGCTGATGCTTCGGGACGGCGGCGTTATCGGGCCCGTACGGTTCGGTGTAAGCCTGCAGGGCGGCCTGGATCAGTTCGTTGTCGGCCCCCGGCCCCCACATCCGCAGCAAAAACCCGGACTCGAACGTGGGTGAGAATTGGGCGCCCCGGTTCTCGAACGTTTCATCGTAGTCCCGGTCGGCCTTATCCGGGTCCAGGCGGGCGACGAACCATTTCGCCGCGTCCCGCAACTGGCGCACCGAAGCCTGCGGGCACTCGGCCTTGAAACCGATCAGCCCGAATTCCAACCGGGCCCGAAACCCTTCCACCGAAGGACGCTGGGCACGGAATTCCTCATCCGCTGTTTCGAGGACCTTCGCCCACTCGGTAGTCGCTTTTTCCGTGGAGGTCGCGATGGCGCACGCTTCACCCAAGGACAGGGCGCTGGTCTGGAAGGCTTCTTCTACGAGGGGGAGCTGCTGGCGGTGTAGGGCGCGGGCGAGGGTGGCAAGGCTCTTGGCCTCGGCCGGAGAGGTGCCCCACTGGTGGGTGATCCACGCCTGGATACTGCGCTGGCCACCCTCTTCCAACAGGGCACCGGTGGCCTCCATACGGGCCAGGGCGGGCAACATCCCGTAGCGGATCCGGTCTGTTTCCTGGTTGAGCCGGCGAAACTGGGCGAGCACATCGCCCTCGCACCCGAACGGGATATCCCGGCCGGAGAATTCCACCGCCATCTCCCGCGCACCCGCCATCGCCTGATCAACCGGGGTGTTCCCGGTCGGGCGCGGTGCACTGGGAGGAAAGCTCATACTCTGATTATATGAGAACACCCCAGGAAATGGCAGGCTTACCGGCGGGTATATTCAACCTATTTCCATGTCGGTGAATGTGCCTACCATAGATGGGGTGGCCATTCTGGGTTATCCACAACCCCTTCCCCTATGACCGGAT
This sequence comes from Nocardiopsis sp. NPDC006832, assembly GCF_040635885.1. Taxonomy (NCBI): domain Bacteria; kingdom Bacillati; phylum Actinomycetota; class Actinomycetes; order Streptosporangiales; family Nocardiopsidaceae; genus Nocardiopsis; species Nocardiopsis sp. NPDC006832. The sequence goes on from NZ_JBEYLC010000075.1 coordinate 1,948, forward strand.
CCACCTATCACGGAGATGCTCCTAGCGACTTCGAGGGAAGGGGCTCTGAATGGAAACGATCTTGTCCGTAGCGCCATGTTGGGCGCCCAAATGGGCGCTACGAGCAAGATCATCGCTGTGAAGACCAGGGCCGGCTACCGCGGGGACGCGGCCCGCCCCGTGCCCCACCTGTAGCGGGCTCTTCGTGACCGGACCCGTCACGTAGTGGCGACGCGGCCCACGAGAAAGCCAGAGGGAGGGGAAGGGATCCGGCCGGCTGCGGCCGGAGTGGGCCGAAGGCCCGCAGGGCCGTTGGAACCCCAACCACTCTCCCCCCTTCCCCGATAGCCGCCAAACCGCCGCCCGTGCCGTACGGGTCAAGGCCACCCACCACAGCGCCACAGCACACACCATCGCCTTGACGCGTGCGGTGCGGGCGGCAACAATCACGCGGCGGGGAAGGAGGGAGAACCCACCCCCACCCCGCCCAACCACCAGAAGAGCCCCTACCTAAGGCGCCCCACCAACCACCCGAGCGACGCCCCGTGAACCAGCGGCCCCCGACCCCAGGCGCCCCACCGCCCACCTCCCACTCCGACCAGCACGAACAGCCCCGGGCAGCACGAAACCGGCGAAACCAGCGGCTCCCCTAAGATCAATGGGATCACGCCCACGCGCTCCACCAACACCCCGAATCTCCTGCTTGTGGATAACTCACCACCCTTCCAATCAACCGGCCACCGGCCGATGAGGAGAACTTCCACCGGGCAAGGACGCCACCATGATTCACTACACAGAGTCTTTGACTGGAAACTCTAAGTAGTAATCAACCGGACGGAGTCCGATGTCCCTCTTCCGCGCAGTGTCCGCCTTCCGGGTAGTGCCAGCCACGGGCCTCCCCCTGCCCTCGCCCACGCATCTGCCCCTTCCCCTTGCCCTCGCTCCTGCCCTTGCCCTTGCCCTGACACTCGGCGCTTCCTCCCCCGTCCTGGCCGACGAATCCCTTCCCTCACCGCCCCTGGTATCGACCGGCGAGTGCCCCGTGCTGGATCCACCGCCCAGCGAAGAGGAGCTGGAGCAGTACCTGTGCGGGGACCCGAGGTTGGGACCGGCCGAGCTACCCACCAGCGGACCCGTCGGCGAACTGGTGGAGGGCTACGACCGGTTCGGCGACCTCTCCCCCGCGGAGTTCCTGGACCGGTGGGCCACCGAGGACGGCTGGGACTACCCCGAGCACGACGGCTTCGTCGTGGAGAACGGCAGCCCGCTGAAGGAACTCCAGGAACTGCCCGAGGGATGGATGCTGGACCGCTTCGGCTCCCCCTGGGGCTCATTCCTCGCCCCGGCCGGTGCCCCGTTCTCCGAGCGGGCCCTGCCGCCGGACTCCCTGAACACCTGGCCGGGCGGGGCCGAGCACAACTACAACTGCTACGAGGTCGTCCTGCCGGTCGACGCCTGGGTGGGCCCGATCGCCCCGCACTTCGAACAGCCCGGCGGCGGTGAACAACTGCTGATCCCGACCGAGAGCGTCCCCGAAGCCGGTGGCGGTGGCGATTACGGGGCCGATGACGGAGGCTACGTCTCCGTCAACGACCTCCTGGAATGGGACTACCTCGACCAGCGGCCCGCCGAGGAGTGTGTCTTCCCCGAGGAGTTCGCCGCTTAGAAACCGGCCCGGGTGGATTCGGGTCCCGGCTCTCTGTCCTCGCGGTCCTCGCGGTGCTCCTCGTGCTCGCGATGTTCCTGCTCCTCGGGGCCCGCGACTCCCGCCGGGATCCGGCGCAGCGCCCCCAGAACCGCCACGGCCAACACCGCCAGCACGACCGCGCCGGTGAGCGCGGCGGCGTTGAGACCCTTGGTGTAGGCATCGAACGCCTCCGCCAACAGCGCGCCCGCCTCGGCCTCTGGCAGGTGGGACGCGCCGGCGATCGCTCCGGTCACGGTCTCTCCCGCCGGCCCCTGGGTCCCGCTCATCTCCGACCGGTAGATGCCCGTCGCCACCGTGCCCAGAGCCGCGATGCTCAAAGCGGCTCCGAACTCGGCACTGGTCTCCGACACCCCCGCCGCCGCACCGGCGCGCTCGGGAGGCGCGGTGGCCAGCACCAGCGTGTTGGCCAGGGTTCCCACCACCCCGGCGCCCATGCTGATCAGCCCGTAGGCACCGATGAACAGCGGCAGCGGCGTTTCCGGGTCCACCAGGGCGATCATGGCGAACCCGAGGGCACCCACCGCCAGACCGGTCGCCATGAGCGGAGCGGGGCGCACACGCGGCGCCACCACACTCCCGAGGACCGCGCCCAAGGCGGTGGTGGCGAAGGTGGGCAGGGCCCACAAGGCGGCACTCAGCGGGCTGAGCCCGTGCACACTCTGCAGGAAGGTGAAGGTCAGCAGCCCCATCCCGGCCGCGGCGAAGGATACCGCCGCGTTGCCGCCGACCGCCGCGCTGAAGGCGGGGCGGGCGAACAACGTCACGTCGATGAGCGGGTGCGCGGCACGGCGTTGCCGCATCACGAACAGGACGAGGAAGGCCGATCCGAGCACGAGGGCCGCTCCGCCCTGGACCTCGACCCCGTGTTCGACGAAGCGCTTGGCCGCGTAGACCAGGCCCAGCACCGCCATCAGGGACAGCACCGCTCCGGGCAGGTCGAACCGGGCGCCTCGGGGGTCACGTGTCTCCGGCACCAGGAAGGGCGCGCTCACCAGGAGCAACGCCATGAACGGCAGGTTGATGAGGAACACCGAGCCCCAGGAGAAGAACTCCAACAGCACCCCACCGAAGATGGGCCCGGCAACGGCACCACCGGTGAAGGCGATGGTCCACGCGCCCACGGCGGTGGCCCGCTGCTTGGAGTCGGTGAACATGCTCCGGATCAGGGAGAGCGTAGAGGGCGCCAGGGTGGCACCGGCCAGCCCGAGCAGGGCGCGACCGGCGATGAAGAGTTCGCTGTTCGGAGCGAAGGCGAGCAGGGCAGAGGCGGCTCCGAAGAGTAGGGCCCCGGCGAGGAGCAGTTTCCTACGCCCCACGCGGTCTCCGAGCGATCCCATGGTGACCAGGAGTCCGGCCAGGACGAAGCCGTAGACGTCCATCATCCACAACCACTGGGTGGCGGTGGGCTGGAGATCCTGGGCGATGGCGGGCGCGGCGACGAAGAGCACCGAGAGGTCCATGGCGACCAGCAGCGCGGGGACGAGCAGGACGGCCAGCCCCGCCCAGGTCCGGGCGGTGGCGCGTGGTGGTGTGCGGTTCTTGTCCATGGCAAGGATCGTACGTACGTCAAAATCACCCGTCAATATGTACGTACGTCAAAAATGCTACGGTGTGCGCATGAGCCAACGTGAGGACCTGCTGGCCGGCGCCAAGAAGTGCCTGGTCGAAAAGGGTTACAGCAAGACCACGGCCCGCGACATCGCCGCCGCCTCGGGCGCCCACCTGGCCTCCATCGGCTACCACTTCGGGTCCAAGGACAGCCTGATGAACGCCGCACTGCTGGAGGCCAGCAGCGAGTGGGGCGACGCCTTCGAGAAGGCCATCCGCGACGCGGGTCCCACCACCGCGGAGAACCGGACCCGTCTGCTGCTCACCTCCCTGTTCGGCACCCTCCCCGAACACCGTGACCTCATGGTGGCGAGCGTCCAGGCCTTCGCGCACTCCCAGTTCGACGAAGGACTGCGCACCACCCTGTCCGAGGGAATCCTCGAAGGCCGCCGCGAACTCAGCGCCCTCATCCTCGGAATCCCGCTGGAGGAGGTCGACGACGCCACCTCGGCGGGGCTGGGCTCCATGGTCTACAACCTCGTCACCGGCTACGTGCTCCAGTACCTGGTCGCCCCCGATTCCCTGCCCACCGTCGAGCAGGCCATGGACGGGATCCGCGCCCTCCTCCCCCAAGAGGATCGGCTCCCCTCAAAGGACCGACCACACGAAAGGCCCACCCCCTGAGAGCCGGTCCCGCACAACCGGCTCCGGACACACGACGGCCCCGGCGTCCTCGCGGAACGCCGGGGCCGAACAAGCACCCACTTACCCACCGGCACCACTACATGCTGAAACCCATGGGTTTGCCACCCTCGGCGACCTCGCGACGCAACCGCTCGCCCTTGGCGTGCGCCTGCGCCTTCAGGTCCTCCTGGAAACCGGCCATGCGCTCGGCCAACGCCGGCTCGTGCGCCGCCAACTGCCGCACCGCCAGCAGCCCGGCGTTGCGGGCCGCGCCCACCGCGACGGTCGCCACCGGCACCCCCGCGGGCATCTGCACGATGGACAGCAGCGAATCCATCCCGTCCAGGTACTTCAACGGAACCGGCACACCGATCACCGGCAGTGTGGTCACCGAGGCCAGCATGCCCGGCAGATGCGCCGCGCCGCCCGCCCCGGCGATGATCGCCTTCAGGCCACGCCCGGCCGCCTCGCTCCCGTAGGAGATCATCTCGTGCGGCATGCGGTGCGCCGAGACCACGTCGGCCTCGAAGGGCACGTCGAACTCGCGCAGTGCCTCGGCCGCCTCGCGCATCACCGGCCAGTCGGAGTCCGAGCCCATCACGATGCCCACCAGGGGCTTGCCTTCGGTCACTTCTGGTCTCCTCGCAGGTAGTCGGCGGCGTCGCGGGCGCGCTCCAGCAGGTCCTCGTGGTCGTCGCCCATCACGGTGACGTGCCCGATCTTGCGGCCCGGACGCACGTCCTTGCCGTAGAAGTGCACCTTCACCTCGGGGTCCTTGGCCATGACGTGCAGGTAGCGGCGGTAGATCTCGGGGTCCTCGCCGCCCAGCACGTTGGCCATGACGGTGAAGGGGGCGTTGGTGCGCGGCGACCCCAGGGGCAGGTCGAGGACGGCGCGCAGGTGTTGTTCGAACTGGGAGGTGCGGGCGCCCTCGATGCTCCAATGGCCGGAGTTGTGCGGACGCATCGCCAACTCGTTGACGACCACGCCGTCGGCGGTCTCGAAGAGCTCCACGGCGAGCACGCCGGTGACACCCAGGGCGTGTGCGATCTCGATGCCCAGCTCCTGGGCTCGGGTGGCCTTCTCCTCATCCAATCCCGGGGCCGGCGCGATCACCTCGTGGCAGATCCCGCCGCGCTGCACGGTCTCCACCACCGGGTAGACCGCGACCTGACCGTGCGGGGAGCGGGCCACCTGCACGGCGAGTTCGCGGGAGAAGTCCACCTTCTCCTCCACCAGCAGCGGCACGTCCTCGGCGGCGGCGCGCTCCACGACCTCGTGGGCCTCGTCGGGATCGGCGGCGATCCACACGCCCTTGCCGTCGTAGCCTCCACGCGCGGCCTTGAGCACGACCGGCCAACCGGCCTCCTCGGCGAAGGCGGTGACGTGCTCCAGGGTGGTCACCGACCGCCATCGAGGCGAGGGCGCGCCCAGTTCGGCCATGCGGGTGCGCATGCGCAGCTTGTCCTGGGCGAAGCGCAGGGCGTCACGGCTCGGGCGGAGCAGGCCACCGGCCTCCTCCACGGCGCGCAGGACCGGTTCGGGCACGTGTTCGTGGTCGAAGGTGACGACGTCGTGCGCCTTGGCGAACGCCAGGACGTCGTCGAGCCCACGGTCGTCACCCAGGGTGACGTCACCGCAGACCAGGGCCGCGCTGTCGGTGGGGCTCGCCGCCAGGACCGAGAAGTCCACGCCGAGGCCGATACCGGCCTGGTGCGTCATCCGGGAGAGTTGGCCTCCGCCCACCATTCCCACGCGAGGGATGATGCGGTTACGCTCGCTCACAGTTCCTCAACTCAATGCTCGTCGACCGCGGATGCGGGACGGTCCCACACGTGGTGGAACCTGGCCGTTCGGCTCGGAACCCGCGGCCGGGGTCTTCATCACGGCCCCGGCTAGAGTCTAGGGCGTGCGGGTGGGCCGCCCGAGGGCCGCTCCCCGCGCGGCGAGACACCCCCAAGGACTGGAGGCGCGGCCCGTGCGCGAGTTCCTCGCCCGGCACCCTCGCATCGCCGGGTTGGCGGCCGAGGTGGGCAAGTTCGGCTCGGTGGGCGCCCTGGCCTACGTGGTGCAGTTGGCCGTCACCAACCTGGTGTGGGGCCTGTCCGACCTGCCCCTATTGGTCGGACAGGTGGTCGGCACCTCCTGCGCGATCGCGGTCGCGTTCGTCGGCAACCGGTTCTGGACCTTCCGTGACCGTGCCCGCACCGGCTACGGCCGGGAGACCTTCCTGTTCCTGGTGATGAACGGGGTCGGCATGCTCATCCAGGTCGGCTGTCTGGGCTTCGCCGTGTACGTACTGGGCTGGGAGGGACAGCTGGCGAGCAACATCGCCGGCAACGTCGTGGGGGTGGGTCTGGGCACGCTCTTCCGGTTCTTCTCCTACCGAACGTGGGTGTTCCCGCCGGATCCCGACCCCGCCCCCGACCCCGATTCCGATTCCGCCCCGGATCCCACGCCCGATCAACGGTTCGGCTAGGAACGGACGGCACTGCGGGCACCGGCCCCGAAGCGGGGCGCGCAGCGCACCGCGAGGAACGAGTACAGCCCCACCTGGACGACCGTGACGGCGAGGGTCAACGGCGTGTCCGCCCCCATCGGCAGTCCCGCGCCGATGACGACGCCGGTGCCCACCTCCGAGAGTCGCCCCTCCAGGGCGCAACGGGTGAACTGGAACAGGCTGTTGACCATGTGCAGCCCGATCGCGGCCTCCAGGCCGCCGGTGCGCCAGGTCAGCCAGGACATCCCCAGCCCGAACACCATCAGGGACGCCGTGGTCCAAAGATGGCCCGGATGGGTGGCGGCGTACAGGGCGGCGAACAGGGTTCCACCGGCGAGGATGGCCGGCCACGGCGAACGCATCACCTTGGAGAACGAGCTCTCGCCGGTGGAAGAGCCCAGCGAACCGACGAGCTGCATGACGAGCCCGCGCAGCGTGAACTCCTCGGCCGCGGACTGCAACGGCACCAGTAGGACGATCACCGTCATGAGCGCGAGCAGGACCTGGATCCCCTCGCCGGTGCCGGCGGGTTCGGCCTCCACCGCGGCGGCGTCCGCCGCGGTGGAGGGCAGCAGCGGCACCAGGAACACGCACACCAGCGCCAAGGCCAAGGCGATCAGGGCGCAGATGCCGAGCCAGCGCCAACGCATGCGACCGGTCACCGAGATGAGCGACCCGGTCCGGCGCCACTGCACCACGCGGGTCACGAAGAACGCCAGCGGCATCAACAGCGCTATCGACGCCAGCCCGAAGGCGAGACCGGCGATCTCGCCCAGGTTGGCCGATTCCAGCGCCAGACCGCTGCCACCGAGGATGGCGACGATGGTCATCACGACCATGACACCGACCCACAGGAAGAACGACAGGACCGCGAAGACCGCGATCGCCACGAGCGGCACCCACCACCGGAAGAATCGGTTGCGGGCCAACCTGTGGTAGGACTCACCCTCGGGGATCTCCGAGCGCGCGAACTCGTTCGTCCGCACCGGACGCGGAGGTGGCCAAGCCCACACCGAGGGGTCCGGGGTCAGCGCCGGGTGCCCCCCTGGCGGCGTCTGCCTCGCGCCCCCGGGAGGGCTGGCCCAGGTCTGCTCCCTGGACTGTTCGAGACCACCGGAAGCCGACCCCTCCGGCCCCTCGGGCGCGGCGGGCCAGGACGAACCAGGTGGTGGCGGCACATTTCCCATCGTGCGCAGAGACTACTATCCGGCCGTGTATCGCCCGCGTTAAGTCCACGCCGTTATCTCCTGGTCACCGTATGGATCGGTGGGAACCACACCCTGACCCGCGCCGGAATAGCGCGGTGCCATGCGTCTGTTGGAACAAGTGGACCTGCGAGTCACGCCACAGGCCGACCATCCCATCCCGCTGACCTACGATTGAGCACATGTCCTCCACACCATCCACCGAGCAGGTAAACGCAGCCCTGGCCACGGTGCAAGACCCGGAGATCCACCGTCCCATCACCGACCTCGGCATGGTCAAGAGCGTCGACATCGACGACGACGGTGCCGTGCACGTCGGTATCTACCTCACGGTGGCCGGCTGCCCGATGAAGGGGCGCATCGAGAAGGACGTGACGGCAGCGGTGACCAAGGTCGCCGGCGTCACGTCCGTCAAGGTCGAACTCGACGTGATGAGCGACGAGCAGCGCAAGGAGCTCCAGACCAAGCTCCGCGGCGGTCAGGCGGAGAAGGAGATCCCCTTCGCCAAGCCCAGCTCGCTCACCAAGGTCTACGCCGTCGCCTCCGGTAAGGGCGGCGTCGGCAAGTCGTCCGTCACGGTCAACCTGGCCGCGGCCCTCGCCGCCCAGGGTCACAAGGTCGGTGTGGTCGACGCCGACATCTACGGTCACTCCGTGCCGCGCATGCTGGGCGCGTCGGACTTCCCGACCAAGGTCGAGGACATGATCCTCCCGCCCACGGCGCACGACATCAAGGTCATCTCGGTGGGCATGTTCACCGAGGGGAACACGCCGGTCGTGTGGCGCGGACCCATGCTGCACCGCGCCCTACAGCAGTTCCTCTCCGACGTCTTCTGGGGCGACCTGGACGTCCTGTTGATGGACCTGCCCCCGGGCACCGGTGACATCGCCATCTCCGTCGCCCAGATGCTGCCCTCCGCCGAGCTGCTCGTGGTCACCACACCGCAGCAGGCCGCGGCCGAGGTCGCCGAGCGCGCCGGTGCCATCACCGCGCAGACTCACCAGCGCATCGCCGGCGTGATCGAGAACATGTCGTACTACCAGCCCACCCCGGACGCCGAGCCGGTGTACCTGTTCGGTCAGGGCGGTGGTCAGCAGGTGGCCGACACCCTCACCAAGACCCTCGGCGCGGAGATCCCGCTGCTGGGGCAGGTACCGCTGGACACCCGACTGCGCGAGGGAAGCGACGAGGGCAAGCCCCTCGTCCTGACCACTCCCGAGGCCGAGGCCAGCAAGGTGCTCTCGAAGGTCGCCGAGGGCCTGGTCGCCAAGCCGCGTGGGCTCGCGGGCATGCAGCTGGGCATCTCCCCCGCCGGTCGCTAGGGGTTCGATCCCCGAACGGCTGGAGGACTGACGTACGGCCCCCGGGTCACCCGACCCGGGGGCCGTCGTGTCGTGCGGGCCCGGAGACCGGACCCGTGGGCGCATCGTGCGCGGCTACTCGTCGGGGCCCAGGGTGACGGTCACGGTCTCCCGCTCCCGGTCGCGCTCGTACTCCAACTCGACCTCGTCACCCGGGGCCTTGTCGCGCACCATCGCCTGCAGTTCCCCACCGGAGTTGACTCGGCGACCGTCGAAGGACACGATCACGTCCCCCGGTTCCAGCCCGGCCTGGTCGGCCGCGCCGCCCGACTCGACGGCGTCCGGGTCGTCCGCGATCATCGCGCCCACGACCGTGCTCTCGTGGTCGTAGGTGACGCCGAGTTCGGCGTAGGTAGTGGACTCCTCGCCGTGGTCGACCATCCGCCCGATGACCGTCTCCGCCTCGGTGGAGGGGATCGCGAAGCCCAGGCCGATGCTGCCCACCGGCTGGTCGCCGAGCGGTCCACCGCCCATGCTGTAGATCATCGAGTTCACCCCGATGACCCGGCCCCGCATGTCGACCAGTGGTCCACCGGAGTTACCGGGGTTGATGGCCGCGTCCGTCTGGAGCGCGAAGAACTGGGTGTCGCCGCCGTCCGGGCTCACCGGCCGGTCGAGCGCGCTGATGATGCCCTGGGTGACGGTGCCCGCCAGCCCCAACGGAGCTCCGATCGCGATGACCTCGTCGCCGACGATGGCCTCCTCGGAGTCACCGAACTCCAACGGGTCGACCTCGCTGGGTTCCTCCAGCTCCAGGACCGCCAGGTCCGAGCTGGGATCGGAGCCCACCACGTCGGCGCCGCTGCTGCTGCCGTCGCTGTACTCGATGATGATCCCGTCGGCCTCCAGCTCCGAGGACACGTGGTCGTTGGTGACGACGTAGTCGCCCTCGATGACGAACCCCGAGCCACCACCGCCGATCCTCGGGTCCGCGCTGCGCAACGACACCACGCTGGGGCTGACCCGCTGGGCCACGCCCGCCACCGAGTCCGGGGCGCGCTCCGGTGCTTCGGGCGGGGGTTCGTTGATGTTCGGCCCCTGCTGTTCGGGGTGCTCGGAGGAGGGATCACCGGAGGGACCGACGAACGTGCCGATCACACCGCCCGCGCCACCCGCGACCAGGGCGACCACCAGCATGCCGCTCAAGGCCATCCAGGCGGGGATGCCGCGCTTGGGTCTGTGTGGCGCGGCGGCGGGCTGGTACGCCTGCTGCGACGCGCCCGGTGGGACGGCGAAGTGACCGGCTCCCGAGAGGCTCTGATGGTGTGTGGTGCCCTGTGCGGGCGCCTGGAAGCGCTCCTGGTACGGACCGGGGTTCGGGAAGGAACCGCCGTGACCGATGGGGCCTCCCTGGGGTGGGTGACCACCGGGGTTACCCGGCCCTGGGGGCGGTGGGTTGCCCGGAGGCGGTGGGCCGACCGGGCCCGAGGGTCGTCCCCTGTCGCCGACCGGGGGCGGGCCCTGGGGAGCGCCCTGCCCCGGGGCGGACGCCGGTGGCTCCGACGCGCCCGGCTCGGGCGGCGCGCCGTTCGGGCGGGAGATGGACTGATCCCACCCCCGGGCGGGTTCCGAACGGTCGTTCTCCTGGCTCAAGACCTGCTCCGTATGTCGCTTGGCTTTCCGCTCGGCACACAGCGCGCCGACCGGGGCGGGACCCTACACCAGCCCCAGCCGAGACAGACCTCGCTGAACCCGCGACCAGAACCCGGAGGAACCCTCCGGCCCGGGCAGCGCCGTCACCGCCGAGGAGGCCAGGTCGGCGGGTGCGTCCGCCAGCAGCGTGTAGACGAAACCGTTCGCCTGCCACATGCTCTGGTACTGACCCACGTCTCCACCGAAAATCGTCTCGTGCCCTGTTGTGACGCCCGTTCCCCCCGAACCGGTTCCGACATATCCGTTCTGATCCGCGGAGAGACGTTCCTCCCCCAGTTTCCCACGTTGCGCGAACACGGAGATCTGGGAGAGCCCGTCGGAGTAGACGGTGTGCACCACGCGGTGTTCCTCGTGGTGGGTGGACCTGGCGTCGACCAGGCGAAGGTTCCAGGTCAGGTGTTCCGGAAGCGACCAACCCTCGGACCGCAGTTCCTCGCGTTCGGCGTGATCGAGCGCGTCACCCCAGGGTTCGTCGCCCAAGGTGTCCTCCGGCCAGTCCCGGTCACCGAGTCTCAGTTCGGTGAGCCTGCTGCTGAAGGACGGCTCGCCGGCGGGGTCGTAGACGTCGCGGCCCAGGAGCAGGTCGGTCGCCTCGTCCACCCAGAACCGTCCGGCGACGGTGTCGTCGGCCCGTCTGGCCTCCACCACCTTGGCGGAGCGCCCGTCGAGTTCCTCGGGTTCGGTCTCCACAACCCGGTAGGTGTGTTCGAGCATGGCCAGGAGACTTTCGTCGAGGGTCTCCAACGCCGAGGAGGAGCGCACCACGAATGGTTGCTCCTCCGCGCCCACGGGGGCCATGGCCAGGCCCTCCCCCGGTCTGCTGACCACCCGCACCGCGAGAGCCCCCTGAGGACCCCGCAGCCCGCGGACCGCCGTATAGGCCACTCTGCCGTCGGCCTCGGCGGCGTCGCGCAACACCGCCATGCCGTCGTCCCCACCTTCCGCGGGGATCTCGGACGCCTCGGGATGCGTCGCCGCGCTGCACAACAGGACGCACAACGTCACGACGAGGGAGAAGACGGCGGAGCGGGTACCTCCGCGCCTCACCGGGTCGTTTCGTTCGGGTCCGATGTTCGCTCCGACGTCCTCGGTATCCCGGCGGGCCACGCGACGACCGGGTCCGTGGTCGGGTCGACGACGGGGATCTGCCGGCTGGTCACGGCGTGTTCCACCGCGTAGTCGGACAGGCGGGGCTCGACCACCGGAGCGTTGTCCGGGTTCTCACCACCGGCGACGAACGCGCTGCCCAGCAGGGCGGTGGCCACCGCCAGGCCGGCCACGGCGTAGCGTCCACCGGAGAAGTACGGCGACCGGACCGAGCCCCCGTCCTCTGGCCGACGCACGGGGACGTACCGTTCGGGGCTGGTGCGCGGCTCGCGACGCTCCGGGGCCTTCCTGGTCGGTTCCTCGGAAAGATTCCGGGGCGGTTCCCCGGGAAAGCCTCCGAGTGGTCGGGACGAACCCAGGGGTGGGCTGGAGCCGAAAGGGCCGTCCCTCCCTGGTCCGGCCATGAGTCGGCCCATGAAGTCCAGGTCCGGTTCCGGTTCGCCGAGCCCGGTGAGGCGGCGCTTGAGCCGGCGCATCATGTCGGCCTCGAACCGGCACGGTTCGCACTTGGCCAGGTGGATGAGGGCACGTTCGTGTTCGGCGGCGCCCAGTTCCCCGTCGATGAGCGCCGAAAGACGCTCTCCGAGGTGGTCCATGCTCACTCCGCCTCCTTGCTCGCGTTCGCCTGTGCCGCCAGGGAACGTCGGTGTTCGAGGGCACGACGCAGCTGCGCCCGACCCCGGTGGATGCGGCTGCGGACGGTGCCGAGCTTGACGTCGAGCGTGGCGGCGATCTCCTCGTAGGAGAGCCCCTCGATGTCGCACAGGACGACAGGAGCACGGAACTCGGCGGGGAGTGCGTCCAACGCGCTCTGGATGTCGGCGTCGAAGTGCCGGTCGTCGTAGCGCTGGGCCGGGGAGGGCTCCCGGCCTTCGAGACGTTCGTCGGCGTTGTCGGCCAGACCCTCGAAACGGATCCGGGCCTTGCGCCGGGCCATGTCCAGGAAGAGGTTGGTGGTGATCCGGTGGAGCCACCCCTCGAAGGTTCCGGGGGTGTAGTTGGCGAGGGAGCGGAAGACCCGGATGAAGACCTCTTGGGTGAGGTCCTCGGCGTCGTGCTTGTTACCGCTGAGTCGGTACGCCAGGCGGTACACCCGGGGGGAGTGCACCCGAACGACCTCTTCCCAGCTCGGGGGTTCCCATGCCTCGAACTCGACGGCAGGGCCGGTCTCTGGCACCGCGGCTCCCTTCATCCCCGAGGCTTCATCGCGATCAACGTGTTCAACGTCGAAAGGCGCCGATTAAGTTCCCGCCGTCACGCGCGGAAGTTCGCACCCGTTCAGGCTAGTCTTTTGACCAGGAAGAGCACCTGACCGCGACCATCATTCCACGGTGAGTGACGATCCCACCGGTCAGAGCGCAGGACCGTAAGGGAAACGCAGACCGTAAGGGAAATGGGAGGCCGTCATCAGCGCTGAAGAGAGCGTCGCTCGGACCGCGTGGGTTCGGACCGAACAGGCACGGTTCGAGCAGAACGCCATGGGCGACGGCCCCCTGGCGGACGCCTACGACACGGGACTGCGCTCCGCCGCCCCGCCCGTGGACGCCGCGACCGGGGCCGCCCTGCGGTTCCTCACCGCGGCCATCGGCGCGCGCTCGGTCGTGGAGATCGGCACGGGCTGTGGAACCTCGGGCATCTGGCTGCTCCGCGGCATGGCACCGGACGGGATCCTCACCACGGTGGACGTCAACGCCGCCTACCAGGACTACGCTCGCGCCGCCTTCACGCGGGCAGGGTTCGGGGCCGGCCGCGCCCGGCTGATCCGCGGCGCGGCCCTGGAGGTGCTCCCCCGCCTCACCGACGGTGGCTACGACATGGTGTCGATCGACGCCGACCAGGCGTCCTACCCCACCTACCTCGACGAGGCCCTGCGTCTGCTCCGGCCGGGCGGCGTGGTGGTCTTCAACAACGTCATGGTCACCTCCAACGAACCCGACGGGCCGCTGCGCGTGCCCGACCAGGCGGAGGTCGCGGTGCGCGAGGTCATGCGCCGCATGCGCGAGGACGAGGAGTTCATCCCGCTCCTGATTCCGGTGGGCGAAGGCCTCCTGGCGGCCATCCGACCCTGACCTCGGCTCGATCGAAGGGTGGGCCGGGTGGTCGCGGGCGGCACGATGTCGGCGCCACCGCCGATCCCCCGACCCATGGAAAAACCCACCCGCGCACGCCTTCGCGTCGCGCAGGTGGGTTCGTGACGGCCGTGTGAGGCGAACGTCTACTTCTGGGCGAGCCAGCGCAGGAGGGTCCGGGTCGCGAAGGCGGTGCCGCCCTTGCTGAGCAGCCCGCTCTCCTGCGTCGAACGGCCCGGACCGGCGATGTCCAGGTGGGCCCAGGGCAGGCCCCCGGTGAACTCGCGCAGGAACAGCGCGGCGTCCGTGGCGCCCGCCGGGCCGAACTCCGTGCCACGCGTACCGATGTTGGCGAGGTCGGCCACCCGGGACGCGGTGGTGGGCACGTACTCCTCGGTCAGGGGCATCCGCCAGAGCGGCTCCCCCGACGCCTCGCCGGCCTCGATCAGCTCTCCGGCCACGGCGTCGTCCGTGCTGTACAGGGCGCCCATTCCGGTTCCCAACGCGACCTTGGCGGCACCCGTCAGAGTGGCCACGTCGACGATGAGGTCCGGCTCCAGTTCCGAGACGGCGTAACCCATGGCGTCGGCCAGGACCAGGCGGCCCTCGGCGTCGGAGTTGAGCACCTCGACGGTCTTGCCGGTGTAGGTGGTGAGCACGTCGCCGATGCGGGTGGCGTCGCCGGAGAAGGCGTTCTCGGCCAGCGCGAGCAGACCGGTGACCTTCACCCGGGAGCCGACCGACGCCAGGGCGGAGAGCACCGCCAGGACGATCGCCGACCCGCTCATGTCGGTCTTCATCAGCGACATGTTGGCGTTGGGCTTGAGGGACAGACCACCGGTGTCGAAGGTGATGCCCTTGCCGACCAGCACCACGTGCGCGGCGGGTCCCGCCGCGCCGGCCAGGTCCTCGGGGGTGTAGGACAGCTGCACCATGCGCGGCGGACGGGACGAACCCTGGCCGACGGCGAGGATCGCGCCGAAGCCCTCGTTCCGCAGGTCCTTCTCATCCCAGACCCGCAGGGTCAGACCCTTGGCCTCGGAGGTCTCCCGAGCCCGGGTCGCCATCCACTCGGGGTCCTTGGTCAGGGAAGGGGTGTTGATCAGGTCCCTGGCCAGGGCCGTGGCCCCGGCCAGGTGGGAGCCCAGGGCCAAGGCGTCGGTGAGGTCCTCGGTCTCGCCCACCACGTCGATCCTCGTGGGGGGACGCTGATCCTCGGGGGTTCGGGAGGTCTTCAGCGTGAACGTGTAGGAGGCGAGCAGAGCACCCTCGGCCAGCGCCGTGGCGGCCTCGGCCTGGCCGGTCGCGCCCGGCCAGGCCAGGGCGACGTGCTTCCTGCCCCGGGCGGCCCGGGCGAGGGCGGCGCCGGCCTTCCGGAGGTCGCCGGGGGTTCCCGAACCGACTCCGAGAAGGGCCAGGCGGACCAGGCCCCCGTCCCGGGTCACCGGGAACTGGGAGAACTCGCCGGATTTTCCGGTGAGTGTGTAGTGAGCGAACAGATCGGTGAGCGCGGCCGGAAGGACCGCCGCGAGTCCGCTGTCGGCGACCCCTTCTACCGGTTCCGGCCCTTCCTCACCCGCGAGAACGGGGAGGACCAACAGGTCCGCGGTGGATTCGGCGAGGGTTCCCGCCAGGGGGTGGATCTCCGTGGCGAATGGCACAGGCCGCTCACAATCGTTCGCTCATCGTGGGAGGTGTGGAACCTCGGGGGTCATCAGGGCGTTCCGGCCCAGGTGGGGGACGAATCAGGTGTCGGAACCAGCCGACGATGCCCTGTTATCCGACGACGCCTTGGAGCGCGTCCCGGAGTTCGGTCGCCTCATCGGGCGTCAACTCGACGACCAGACGGCCTCCGCCTTCGAGCGGAACCCGCATGATGATGCCGCGACCCTCCTTGGTGACCTCCATCGGCCCGTCACTGGTCCTCGGCTTCATCGCCGCCATGCCATTCCCCTTTCTAGGTGTTCCTCGCGGCCGGGGCCGACCCACAACATCGGCGCCGATCCACGTGTGTGTCTCGGCTCCGCAACCGTGGGCCGGTTCCGGGTGACTCGTGCCCGTGTGGCTTAAGGGACGTGAATCACTCTTCGCCCATTATCTCGGAGGTTGACCCCTGTGTGTGCGCCAGGCGACAGCCGGACCACCGCCGTGAGCATCAGATAACGAGGAAGCTTTAGTCACCAAGGTTATATCGGTCCTGGCCGAAACCGGATCGGACCAAGCCGGAGCGGGGGCGGAGCGAGCGCACCCCTTCCGACTTCCGTCCCGGGGCGACGACTTGGATCCGTCGCCGCGTGGGCGTCTGGAACACGGGTTCACCTGGGAACTTCACAGGTGGGTCCACACGGCTCGAACCGGCTCCATCCGCGTTCGACCGGGCCCACCCGCTGCGGGGGTTTCCCGAAACTCAGTCGAGGGTCCCGGTGGAGATCATCCGGGTCCCCTCCCTCGTGACCGAGGACCACTCGGCGTTGAGCCCCGAGTCCGCGGTCGGCCACAGGGTGAGTTCGGCCTCGTCGACGCACCTCGCGTCGGGGTCGGAGGTCTCGGTGTAGGTGTACACCAGTCGGTCACCGTCACGGGCCGACAGCTCCAGGGTCCCCGAGCAGGAGAAGGTGGTCCAGGCCGTGCTGCCGCGTTCGGCGCCTTCCTCGATCCGCACCTGGGCGTCCCATTCGGCGACCGGGTCGCCCTCGGTGTTCACCTGGCTCATCAGACCCGACCAGGATCCGACGAACTCGTCGGGGTCGGAGGTGGCCGTGACCGGTGCCTGCTCCGAGTCGTCCAGGTAGACCCAGGCGGCGGTGGCGCCACCGGCCACCAGCAGGAGCACGATGGCCGTGATCCCTACCCGGGTGAGTCGCCGTCGACGCTTACCGTTGTGCCGAGTCGAACGGGGTGGGGGCCACAGGGCCAGTTGGCGCACCGGGGTGGCGGAATCCTCGGGCTCTTCGTCCGCGCCCGCCTTGAGTTCGGCAGTTGTGTCCATCCTCGCCATCCTCACGACGATCCGTCCGCTCCGACGGAGCGGGGGGTACGCATGTACAGCGAACGAGAATAGAGCACCCGAACGCTCGGGAAAGGGCCATGAGGGACGGATCCGGTGTGATGCACGACATAGACACCCGAGGGATTCCGGCATGACCGGAAGGGGCGGTGGGAGCCTGGCCTTAGTCGATGGCGCCTACTCGCGATCCGTTCGACCCCGATCCTTCCCCTCACCGCCACCGACGGTGACGTCGTCTCCCTGAGGCGCGTACGCCTCCGGGTTCGGGGTCACCCCCACCTCCTCGGCACCGGTGTCCGCGCCGCCGTCCGTGGCGCCATCCATCTGGGCGCTCTCTCCGGACGGGGTGTCACCGGGCAGGTACGAGCCGAAGCTCGGGCCGGTGCCCCGGGGCACGTATGACGGGTCCAGGCGCGCCAGCCGCCACTCCAGGTCCTCGATCCGCTCCTCGCGCTCGCGCAGTGTCGCGGTCAGCCGCAACAGCAGCGCGTCGACCGCGCGCACGTGGTAGCCCCACAGCGCCAACGGCAGGAGCAACCCACCGAGGTCGCGGGAGCCCACGGGCCCGTCCTCGGGAAGGTCGAGCGGGGGGAAGTCGGCCTCGAACCGGGCGAGCTGCCCGCCCTTGCCGAGTACGACGAAGACCACGCCGACGAGAACGGCGAGCGCGGCGACGGCCACCAGGATCATGATGAAGTAGGGCACGGTTCCGATCGTGCCACATGGCCCGCCGCCCCGGGAGTGGTGCGCCGTGGGAGACTCGCCAGGTGCCCAACGAGCCTTTCCGAGTCCTGACTCCCGACGCCCTCACCACCCTGGATACCGACGACCGCGCCACGGACGACACGGTGGTCGACACCGGGCATCGGCCTCCGACCGCACTGGTCGCGGAACTGGTCGACGCCGGCCACACGGTCCGGGTGCGTTGTGACCCCGCGCCCGGGCACGAGCCGCCCACACCCGGGTCCGCGCCCGCGCACACGGGAACGGTGCCGGTGGACGTCGCGGAGGAGGTCGCCCTGGCCTCCTCCTACGCCTGGGCCGGGGCGCGGGTGTTCGTCACGCGGTACCCGGAACGGGTCCGGCGCGCGCTGGACATGATCGCCTCGATCCGGGGCGAGCGTCCGCCCGCCGCCGTGCGCCGTGGTCTGGCCTGAGTCGGCTCAGGCGCTGGGACCGGGTTCGGTCCTCTCGAACTTGTTCTCCAGGTGCACGTGGGCCTGGCGGATGGTCTCGACCACGTCGTCGGGATCATCGGTCACGTGCAGCAGGTCCATGTCCTGCGGGGAGATCAGGTTGTGCTTGAGCAGGCTCGACTCGACCCACTCGCGCAGACCGCCCCAGAACTCGGTGCCCACCAGGATCACGGGGAAACGGGTCACCTTCCTGGTCTGCACCAGGGTGATGGCCTCGAAGAGCTCGTCCAGGGTGCCGAACCCACCCGGCATCACCACGAAGGCCTGCGCGTACTTCACGAACATCAACTTGCGGACGAAGAAGTACCGGAAGGTGACACCCACGTCGACGTACTCGTTGAGGGACTGTTCGAAGGGCAGCTCGATACCGAGCCCCACGGACATCCCGCCCGCCTGCTGGGCGCCCTTGTTGGCCGCCTCCATCATGCCGGGCCCACCACCGGTGATGGTGGCGTAGCCCGCTTCGGCGAGCTTGGCCCCCATCTGGACACCCAGCTCGTAGTACTCGGTTCCCGGCTGGATCCGGGCGGACCCGAAGACGCTCACCGCGGAGGGCAACTCGGCCAGCAGCCCGAAACCCTCCACGAACTCCGACTGGATGCGCAGGACCCGCCAGGGGTCGGTGTGCACCCAGTCGGAGGGACCCCTGCGGTCGAGCAGGCGCTGGTCTGTGGTGGTGTCGGGGATGGCGCGGCCGCGGTAGGTGAGCGGACCGGCTCGCCTCACGTTCTCTTCTTCCGTCATGTTCGTAAAGCTATCCGCCCAGGACCGCCTCACACTTGAACCACACGTGACCGATCGGTGGCCAGTGGTGGCCGATCCGGTTCCCACCTGCGATGACGCGCCTTCCAAAAGAGGTCAACGACGGCCGGTGAGCCAGCCCACCATGCGCTCCTCCGCCTCACGGATCTGCGAGATCTTCGCGTACTCGTCGCGGGTGTGCGCCAGCATCGGGTCGCCGGGACCGTAGTTGACGGCGGGGACGCCCAACTCGGAGAAGCGGGAGACGTCCGTCCACCCGAACTTGGCGCGGGCCCGTCCCTCTCCCACCGCGGTGACGAAGGCGGCCGCCGAGGGGTCGTCCAGGCCGGGGCGGGCCGGGGCCGCGGAGTCGGTCACGGTCACCTCGAAACCGGTGAACACCTCGCGCAGGTGCGCCTCGGCGTCGGCCGGGGAGAGGTCGGGGGCGTAGCGGTAGTTGACGCGGACCACGCACTCGTCCGGGATGACGTTGCCGGCGACGCCGCCCTCCACGGAAACCGCGTTGAGGCCCTCTCGGAAGGTCAGCCCCTCCACCTCGGGCTGTCGCGGCGTGTAGGCGCGCAGCACGTCGAGGATCTCGCCGGCCTTGTGGATGGCGTTCTCGCCCATCCAGGAGCGGGCGCTGTGGGCGCGCTTGCCGGTGGTCTTGACGTCGACGCGCATGGTGCCCTGGCAACCGCCCTCGATGACACCGTCGGTGGGCTCCATGAGGATGGCGAAGTCACCGTGCAGCGACGCGGGGTCGTTGCGGCTCAGCCGGAGCAGGCCGTTCTGGGAGGCGTCGACCTCCTCGTTGTCGTAGAAGACGTAGGTGACGTCGTGCACCGGCTCGGGCACCAGGGCGGCGAGTTTGAGCTGGACGGCCACGCCCGACTTCATGTCGGTGGTGCCACAGCCATAGAGGCGGTCGCCGTCCACGTGCGAGGGCACGTTGTCGGCGATCGGCACGGTGTCGAGGTGACCGGCGATCACGATCCGGCGCTCGCGGCCCAGGTCGGTGCGGGCGACGACCGCGTCGCCGTCACGGGTGACGGTCAGGTGGGGCAGCGCGGACAGGGCGCTCTCGACCGCGTCGGCGAGGGCCTTCTCGTCACCGCTCTCGGAACGGGTGTCCACGAGGGCGGCGGTCAGGTCCGCCACGTCCGAGGTCAGGTCCAGCATGGTGTCGCCCCGTTTCAGGTGTGCTTCGCGAGTGGAGTGAAGGGTCCGTCGCCACCCTAGAACAGGAGACGCCCCTCCCGGATACCGGAAGGGGCGTCTTACTTCTTCGAACCCGGAGCCGCTAGGCGTTGACGCCGTGCTCGCGCAGGAGGTCGTTCAGGGCGAGCTTGTCGTGCTCCTGCCCCTCCTCCAGACGCTTGAGCACCAGCAGCACCGGCATGCCGAAGTCGCCGCCGGGGAAGCTCTTGGTGCGGTTGGCGGTGACGCACACCGACCAGGCCGGGGCCTCGCCCCGGGGCAGCTCCTCGCCCGTCTCGGCGTCGAAGACGCGCGTGGACGAGGTGAGGATGGTGCCGGCGCCGAGCTTGGCGCCCTTACGAACGCGCGCGCCCTCGACGACCATGCTGCGCGAGCCGAGGAAGGCCTCGTCCTCGATGATGACCGGGGAGGCCTGCGGCGGCTCCAGGACGCCGCCGACGCCGACGCCACCGGACAGGTGGACGTTCTCGCCGACCTGGGCGCAGGAACCGACCGTGGCCCAGGTGTCGACCATGGTGCCGGAGCCCACGTAGGCGCCGATGTTGGTGAAGGACGGCATGAGGACCACGCCGGGGGCCAGGAAGGAACCCCAGCGGGCGATCGCGCCGGGGACGACGCGGACACCGTCGAAGCGGGTCTTCAGCGGCACGCGGTCGTGGTGGTAGAAGTCGCCGACCAGCGACTCCTTCATGTCCAGGACCTTGAAGCCCAGGAGGATGGAGCGCTTGGCGCGCTCGTCGACCACCACGTCGTCCGTGGCGGGGTCGACGAAGGCCACGCGGGCCTTGCCCTCGTCGAGCTGGTCGATGGCGCCGGTGATGATCTCACGCGCCTCGGTGTGGCCGGGGGTCAGTTCGGAGCGCTGCTCCCAGAGTTCGTCGATCTGGTCGGGCAGCGGACTGGTGTACGAGCTGGTCATGTGAACACACGTTAGTCGCTCGATGAGGGCGCGGGGCATGCGGCCCGCCCGCCCACGCTGAGCGGTTGGCCACTCCCGCGAACCGATTCCCCCGGGTTTCACGGATGCGCTTCCACGCGCCTACTAGAATGCGCGCAGGCACGCCGATCACCCTTCCTGATGGACCCCCGGCGGCCCGGCGCACGGCCCCGTCCCCGCCTTCGCGCGGGAACGCCCATGTGCGTCCCACCCGTCCCCGACCCTTGGTTCGCCCGTGCCCAGTAAGCGCAGGAAGTTCTCCGCGTTCGCCAAGATTCTGCTCGCCCTGACCCTCGTATGCGGTCTGCTCGTCGGTGGGGCCTACTACGTGCTGACCACGTTCGAGCCCCTGGACACCCAGGAGCCCCCGGAACCAGGGTGCCGCCTGGACCTGTCGAACGGACGGTTCGACATGGAGCACGAGCAGGCCCAGAACGCGGCCACCGTCGGCGGGGTGGCCTTCAGCCGGGACCTGCCGACCCAGGCGGTGACGATCGCCTACGCGACCGTGTGGCAGGAGTCGCGCTTCTACAACATCGAGTACGGCGACCGGGACTCGCTGGGGCTCTTCCAGCAGCGCCCCTCCCAGGAGTGGGGAGACCCGGAGGAGGTCATGGACCCGGTGTACTCCAGCCGGGCGTTCTACGACGAGCTGACCGAGGTCCACAACTGGGAGAGGATGCCGGTCTACGAGGCCGCCCAGCAGGTGCAGCACAGCGCCGACGGGTTCGCCTACGACCAGCATGAGGCGCTGTCGGAACGGATGGCGGTGACCCTGGGCGGTGAGAACGGCGGCCAGGTGACCTGCTGGTTCGACCAGGAGACCGTGGAGTCCCTGCAGAGCGGCGAAGCCGACGCCACCGGCGCGCAGGAGGCCATGGCGGAGGTGTTCGGCACCGATCCCGCCGAGCTGCCCCCGCAGGAGGAGCCGGCCCACGGTGACCTGGGTTGGGCGATGGCCATGTGGGCCGTGGTGCACGCCGAGGAGTACGGCTTGAGCTCGGTGACCTACGAGGACATGCGTTGGCAGGCCTCCGACGGCCTGAACGACGGCCAGGTCTGGACCGAGGTGGACGACGACACCGGCGGCCGCGTGGTCCTCCGTTAGGTCCGCCAGGTGCCCGCTCGCGGTGCCGGTCTCGACTTCGGGACGGGCGCCGCGAGCGGGAACACCGGAGGTTACTCGGCCAGGCGTTGGACCGCTGCCTTGACGCGGTCGTCGGTCGCGGTGAAGGCCACCCGTACGTGGCGCTCGCCCGTCGGGCCGTAGAAGGCTCCCGGGGCGACCAGCAGGCCGCGTTCGGCCAGGGCTCCCACGGCGCCCCAGGCGTCGTGGTCCGGGTGGCTCGCCCACAGGTACAGGCCCGCTTCGGAGTGCTCGATCCGCCACCCGGCGCCCTCGAAGGCATCGCGCAGCAAGGTGCGGCGGGCGCGGTAGCGCTCCTTCTGCTCGGTGGCGTGGTCGTCGTCGTCCAGGGCGGCCTTCATGGCGGCCTGGACCGGGGCGGGCACGATCATTCCGGCGTGCTTGCGCACCGCGAGCAGCTCCGAGACCAGCGCGGGGTCGCCCGCGACGAAACCGGCGCGGTAGCCGGCCAGGTTGGAGCGCTTGGACATCGAGTGCACGGCCAGCAGGTTCTCGTGCGAGTCGCCACAAACGTCGGGGTGCAGGATCGACACCGGTTCGGCGTCGTCCCAGCCCAGGTCGAGGTAGCACTCGTCGGAGGCGACGATGGCGCCGCGCTCGCGGGCCCAGTCCACCACCTTGCGCAGGTGGTCCTTGCCCAGCACCCGACCGGTCGGGTTGGCGGGCGAGTTCACCCACACCAGCCTCACCGGCGCGGGCCCCAGGGCGGCGAGCCCGTCGGTGGCCATCGGGGTCGCGCCGGCCATCCGGACGCCCACGTCGTAGGTGGGGTAGGCCAGTTCGGGCAGCACCACCGTGTCGCCCGGCCCCAGACCGAGCAGGGTGGGCAGCCAGGCCACGAGTTCCTTGGAACCGACGGTGGGCAGCACCGCGCCGTCGGCCACGCGCACCCCGTGACGGCGCTCCAACCACCCCTGGATCGCGGCGCGCAGTTCGGGGGTGCCCCACGTCAGCGGGTAACCGGGCGAGTTGGCCGCGGCGGCGAGCGCCTCGCGCAGGCTCACCGGGACCGGGTCGACCGGGGTGCCGACGGACAGGTCGACGATGCCGTCGGGGTGGGCCGCCGCCGTCTTCTTGAACGGCGTCAGCCGGTCCCAGGGAAAGGTGGGAAGCCGGTCGGTCACCGGTAACTAATGTACTTGCGTCACGTCCGATTCCGTCAGCATTGATTTCTGCTGCTTGTACCACACCATCAGGGTCGATAATGAAAGTACCACGTTGTGCTAGACCGGATTCTTCATCCAACACATCGAAATTGCGAGTGATTGTTTGAGAAGGATCACCAATCATGCTGTATTCTAGTTTGCTGATTGCATCAGAATGGTCATGCCAAGCTTTGTGTACGAAGTGTGTATCTGTTGATACTGAGTACACGTTAACGCCTAATTCTTGTAATTTAGCGTATTGATTTTGTAAATCTTCTAATTCAGTAGGGCATACGAATGAGAAGTCAGCAGGATAGAAACATACAACGTTCCAAGAACCTTTAAGATCTTCTTGAGTAACTTCTTTAAACTCATCTTTTTTTGGATCGTAAGCTTGTGCTGTGAAAGGTAAAACTTCTTTGTTAATTAAAGACATAGATAAATTCCTCCTGAAAAGTTAAGTGTTAATTAGAATTACTTAAAAATAATTGTTTGTTTATAATAATTCTAATCTCTTGTTTAGTATTATTACATCTTGGCATTGAATAGTCAACTTTAGAAGTTCTTAAAATCTATGAAAGTATAAAAAAGCTATAATTAAGCCGTTTTAAATCTCTCATTAATTAAAGAATAACGAGTAAAAAAAGTTGAAAATCCAATGTGAAACTGAAATTTTCAAATGTGTATGACTTTGAAATTTAGTTGTCATTCTCAACTATGGTTATTTTATTGATAATGAAGTGTAATTTTATTACTACTTCATATATATAATAACATGTATCATACATGGATTTCCCTTTTTAGCATCTGTATAAAGCAGATAGAGTTAATTCCACAAGTTGTTATGACTTTCTGTGAAAATAACCCTATTAAACTTACTTTATTTATTAACCGAAAATGACACCTTACCGATACCACTATATTCAGCACGGTACGTGCCATATTCTAATATAGTGGAGACCTGGATGACGGTGGGTTCGCCCCAGGCCTCACGTGCCGCTCGCTCCATCGTGTTCGCCACCGGCTCGGCCTGTTCCAGCACTGCGGTGTG
>NZ_JBEYLC010000076.1:0-25957 GCF_040635885.1 Nocardiopsis sp. NPDC006832
TCCCAATATGATGGCGTTGGCCAGAATCACGCAGAACATCGTGTTCGAGAACCATCGGCTCTCCACAAACTTGGTGACCTGGCCGCGCCGCAATGCCACTTCCCCCTCAACGTTGAGACCTTGCAATAGGACAAGGTTCGCCAAATATATCGAAGCCCTTGTTCACGCTTCGAAGTGCCCTTGCTCGCCGAAGTACATCCATACGACCACAGAGTCGATGGTCCCCCTCCCCGACGACGGACACCACCCCCATGACGTTACGACGATCCCGCACCGAACGAGTCGACAAACCGCGACCCGAGACCCTGATCAGGGGTACTTTCCGGGGCTCGTCAAGGGGTGCGCTCCACCACAGCCCGGATGACGAAGCGGCCGCATTCGGCCACCCCACGGACGCAAGAACACCCGCCCACGCGATACGCCCGACGTTCGGTGACCGATAAGGCGCACGATGCGCCGCGCGCATAGGGGATGACAGCGTCGGAGTGGGTGAGATAAGAGGGTCCCGCCGCTGGTATGTTCACCTCTGGCCTCGGTGACGCTCCGAGCCGCTGCCCCTGCCCAGCGCCCCCGACCGAGGAAGAAGCATGGCGGAGCTGAAGTACTTCACCGGTTCGATGAATTCGGGCAAGAGCACCATGGCCCTCCAAGAGCACCACTCTCGCGGGGGTGAGGGTGTGCTCTACACGAAGCAGGACCGGGCAGGCTCCGGGATCATCTCGTCCCGGCTGGGCTTGAAGTCCCCCGCGATCGAGGTGGGGGACGTCCTGGACCTGTACGACGACGTCGCCGACCGCAAAGCCCCGTACGTCATCTGTGACGAGGCCCAGTTCCTGTCCTACAAGCAGGTCGGACAGTTGGCGGGCGTGGTCGACGGCATGGACATCGACGTGTACTGCTACGGGATCCTGACGGACTTCCAGGGGCAGTTGTTCCCGGGCTCGAAGCGCCTGGTGGAGCTGGCCGACAAGATAGAGGTTCTGCCGGTCTACGCGCGCTGCTGGTGCGGCAACCGTGCCACGCATAACGCGCGGGTGGTCGATGGCGTGATGGTTTACGAGGGCGCGCAGGTCCACATCGGTGGCAACGAGTCGTACACGACCCTGTGCCGCCACCACTTCATGGCCGGCATCGCTTAACCCAGGTTACGCCGACCGTGACCATTTTTACTGCCCTACTCCTCAGGAATTCTACTCCCAAGGGTGATTGACAGCTGAGGCCCAAATTTACGCGCCTCCCCTGTGAAAGCAGTAGATGTAACCTCATCACTTGACGAGAGGCGAATTGCATAGGTTGCACTTCTCTGCTGAACCAGCATTACATATACGGATTTCGAATTATCTTCCAAGGAACCGTAATAATAATGGGATTCGTCCCCCATATCTGCAACACCGGACTCTGCAACCACCATTTCCGATTCAACCTGAGCACGAAGTTCTTCTAGGTCGACAGAGGCGAGATCATCCCTACTCCCGTCCGGCGTATAGATAATCGCCCTATAGGAGAAGTCGAACTCCCAGGGAACAGTATAAGCCCCCGAAGGCGACATCGTCCCACCACAATCATCCGACCGGACAAGGTCCCCTTCAGCGGGCATCCCGCCATCAGTTGACGAATCTTCGTATTCCCCCTCCGATGCACTGAAATTGAGATTCAGCTCTCGAATAGAAGGAAGAGTTCTTCCGCAAAGATCGAACTTATCATCGAGGAATTCTTCCCGTGGAGTTACACTTTGATTAGCAATCGGAGCCGGAGAATCACCTGGCGAAATACCTGATGAAGCTACATTTAGGAACGTACTGAGAATACCGACGATCACCCCGAAGACACCAAAGGCAGCGAGGGTTCCACAGCCGAAGACGGCGGTGGCGGCCTTCCAACCGTGCAGACCCTTCTTCGCCGGCTCCTTGTGCTTTGTTTCTTCTTCGGTCTTCGTATCCGACAAGGTTAAGCCTGCGCTTCCAGCTGAGCCTTCACTTCGGGGTGCTCAAGCGGACGGGTGAACCCCACGATGTCCGCACGATTGGGGTCATCGTACTCGCGCACCGCGATCGGTCCACAGTTGGTGCACCAGGCCTCGACCATCAGTCCGTCACCGACGACCATTCCCATGTGACCGGGCCCTGGGGGCTCCCCCGCCCGCGTGACATCAAAGAAGACCAGGTCACCAGGTTGTTCATCCCCTATCGGAACTTCTGGACCAAAGTTCCACTGGTCCTGAGAAACCCGAGGAACAGTCACCCCGATGCTCTCGTAAGCCTTCATGGTCAAACCGGAGCAATCGAACCCGTTCGGTCCCGTCCCACCCCAGACATACGGCTTTCCGCGCTGGTCGAGAGCCCAATCGACGACGGCCTGAGTCAAGTCGTCCGGGGCACTGCCGATCGGCGCACCATCCTGGTCCACCTGGCAGAGCACCGCCGTACGAACGGAGTCGGTGGAGTTGAATTCACCTTCCGCGTAGCGGTCGGCCCACTCCAACACATCGTCCACGTACCACCAGGCGTGGTTGTAGCCATAGATGGCCTGCCGCACATCGTCTTCGATCCCATGGGCGATGAGATAGTCGGCAGAGGCCGGGATCGCGTCGGCGGGGTCATACACGTTGACGACCCCGTCGTCGTTCCCATCCAAGCCATAACCCTGTTCCGGGCGTTCCTCCACAGCCTGGATCGGTTCACCGCCCCAACTGTTCCCGGCGGCAGAACCGTCCAAGGCCCCGAACTGCATCGGTCCGGCGGCGCCCCAGTCGTTGTGGCCTTCGGTGATCCCGGGCCCCTCCCAACGACCGTGGTGCGACTCGACCTGGCCGACCCCGGCGAGGATGTTCCACGGGATCCCTCGGTCCTCGCCCACGTCCTGGTAGATCTCCAGGTAGTTCTCGGGAATGGAGTCCATGGCGTACTCGCTGCTGTCCGGCTGATCCGCGTCGGCGTTGGGACCACAGACCACCCCGGACGCGAGAAGAGTACCGACGTTGTTGGTGGTGATCGTGGGAACCAACATCAAGGTCAGAAAGACCAGACCGGCGACACCGATCACCGCGATCAGTCCGACTCGGGTCAGGCATGAGCCACCCGAATCAGGGGCCGAGGGTTGCCGCTGCCAGAGCACGTGACTACTCCTCCCCGAGCTGACCGGCCTCGGCGGGCTGGAAGTCGAAGACCTCCCAGGAACCGCCTTCCTTGATCACGGTGATGGCGAACTCTCCCAGCTCTTCGTCGAACTCGGCTTCGCCGGTCTCGGTGATGGACTGGGCCGTGACCACGAAGGTGATGGAGTCGGATCCGTAGGTGCGGATGGAATCGACCTCGGCCCGTCCCTGAGCGACGGCTTTCGCCTCGCTCCTCTCCTCCCAGAAGGCCCCTGCCCGGTTGGCGTCGGACAGCACTTCCGCGTACTCGTCCGTGGACAGAGCCTCCATCGACGCGTAGTACGACTCGGGAGGTTCGGAGTAGTCGATGGTCCCGTAGGCCTCGGCGAAAGCCTTGGCTGTCGCGCCGGCGGCCTGGAACTCCGCCTCGGTGAAGGGGAACCAACCGAGGACGTCCTGGTCCTCGGTGTCGGTGGTCGGGATCGGGCTCGGCGGCACCGTGGCCAGCCCACCGGGAGCACTTCCGGCCGGATCCGGTCCTTCCTCGGTGGGAGCGACCTCCCGAGGCGGCCCGGAGGCCCCCTCTTCTTCGTCGCTGAACCCACCGAGGCTGAAGTAGATCCCGAACCCGGCCAGGGCCGCGATCAGAACGATCACAACCAGCCGCTGTGTGCGCTCGGGGAGAGGGTTGGGCATGGTCTTCAGTTGCCTTGTCGTCTACTCGTCGGCTTAGTCATCATTCAGCCAGAAGGGCACGTCCCGCTTCCGGTCCCGGGTCGAGTTTCCACCCTCGCCCCAGAAGGGGGTGATGGGGGCGTTGTCACGACGCTTGTCGGAACCGGTCAGCCAACCGCCCTCACGGTCACCTCGGCCGCCGCTCGCGGGCGGCGGAGCCGGACGCGACGGACGCTGCGGAGCGGGACGGTCGCGCTTCTCCTGAGGAGCTCCCCACCGGGATCCACGGTTCCCGATGTTGCCCTGAGCGGGTGTCTCTCCACGGCCACCGAAGATGCCACGTCCGGAGCTGGGCTCTGGCCGCTCGGAGCTTGCGGCCCGAGAGTTCCCGGCACCGGCACCGAAGGTTCCGCCACCGTTGGAACCACCGCCGTCATTACGAGTCGGGCTGTCATTGCGTCCCCCGGTACCGAACACCGAAGCCCAACCGCTGTCGCCGGTTCCGGTGTAGCCACCCGCAGGCCTGGGTGGGATGTTCCCGTTGTTGGGGCTTCCGCTGCCGGTGAGGTTGGGGGCCTGATCGGTGGTGCGGTTACCGCCGTTTGGACGTCCGGCGCTCGCGGCGGACGCGGTGTCGCGCCGGTTGACGTTGAGGGGTGGCGGAGCCTCATTGCCGCGTACCCGGCCATATCCACCTGCGCCTCGGACTCGGGCAGGCTCTCCGGCCTCGCCGGGAGTCTCTTCGGGGGTTCGGCCATCGGTGGTGACACCAGGCGCTCCTGCGCCATTGGCCGGAACACCCGCTGCGGCGCCCGCGATCATTCCCGCTCGTTGACGGCCCCAGTTCTGAGCCTTGAGGTAGGCGACGGGGGGCAGGACAGCCGCGCTGTTTCCAAGCGCCTGACTGCGAGCCGCATCGCTGACGATCCGCGAGGTGAAGGTGTTCGCGTTCACCGAAGCGAACAGGTAAGCGAAGGTCTTGCGGTAGATGAAGAGCGCGAGGGTGAACAGAGCCAGCAGGATCATCTGCAGACCCCAACCGATGGGGGTCGACATGACGAGCCCGTAACACAAGACCAGCAGGGCGATCATCAACACCACGAAGATCTGCTTGAGCAGGAATCCCACCATCAGCTCCACCCAACGCAGCAAAACCGTGCGCCCGTAGCCAGGGTGGATACCGATGAGCAAGAAAACCGGGGAAATCATGAAGAGCAGCATGAAGCCGATCTTCAAAACAATTAGCGCCACAGACCCCGCAAGAATCAACCCGCCTGCGAAGAACGCAGCGAAGAGCGCCAAGGTCGCCACCCCAAGCCGACTCCCCGGATCCTCTCCGGAAAAGAGAGGGTAGACACTTGGATAGTTTTCTTGCACATCCGAAGCAATGGCCTCGTAGCTCTCTTGCTTATCAGTAATAAGAGCAGTGGCATCGAGTTCACCATCTGCGATTTGCTGTTGCTCAATTCGACTGATTCCCTGAGCAGCCAACAAATCTTCAGCGTGCAACTCGCCAGCGTTGATAGCCATGTCGTCATTGCCGAACTGGCCAGCCATCCAGGGCTGACATACCAGGCTCGACCACATCATGTCCGCGTTACGGCGGACCTGAAAATCCGCCTCTGACTCCCAGTCCGCACGTTCAGGAGGTTCTGCACCGGCCGGGCACGAAACAGCCGCCCCACCATAGGGAACTTGCCCGACAGCGCTGGTCACCAACTGAGTACCGGAGTTCACCAGACTGCTGCCCAACCCCATCACCTGTGCGGGGTTGATCAGGATCCACATCCCGAGCGCGGTCGCCGCCACCATCCAGATCGTCGACTCGATGGTCAGGGTCATTCGCTTACGGATCAGACCGAACCAGCCGAGCCAGATCGCACCCAGGATGACGATGGTCGGGATGAGCGGTCGCCACACGCCTTCGCGCAAGGCGATGACGACGTTTTCCACCGTCTCGGTGAAACTGGCGAGCAACCCGTCGGAGGTGGCCGCCTGGTAAACGGTGATCGTCGACTGGTTGATGGTCTTCGAAAGGTCCCAGGCCGAGTTCGCGAGGGTTGCCTGAGCTCCGTTCGCCATCCCGTCGACGCAGGACTCGGTGATCATGTGCCATTGCTGTCCGGCCGTTCCGTACTGGCCGTACATGCTGGCGTCAGGAGGCAGCCCGTCCGGGGATCCTTCGATCGCCGATTGCGATTGCGGGGGAACGAGAAGGCCATCGGATCCGCTGCCGGCGGACTCGGGAAGTGGAGCGGGCTGGCCTGGGCACAGGGGGTTGGCCGTCGCGCTGGTGAGCGGGATCAGGATGAACCCGCAGAGCATCAGGAACGTCATCAGGAGGCGTCGCCATCCCCGCCGGTGGACGTGCTGATGCGTCATCTGCTGAGCTCCTGCGTCGTGTGTTCGTCCGGGATGATGGCAGACCAGAAGGCCTCATGCCGCACACACGCCCACGCGCCACCCGGCACGCGGTCTGTCCGCGACAACAAGGCCCCCGCATGTCTTTACCCCATCCTCTATGGTGCGCCATCACCAGGCCGGGGGTTGGCTGCAACGCGACTCGTTTTCTTCTCGACACCTCCGGACCACTCCACCACCGGGGGGCGAATCACCGATTTCGTGACGTTTACGCAGGTAAAGACGCCGACCGGACACCCGTAACTCCCGATAACCGCGAGGCCACAATTTGCTGGCCACGAGGAGACTATGAGCGGCGTCACAGTATCTTTCGTAGCGAAAATCGGACATAGGACAATCTTTCAGACTGGGACCGGGTTCCTATAACTGCTTCGGTGGGAGCCGCAGCGTGTATTGACGTTGGGCCGAAACGGTCCCGGGACCTTCCCTGGCCGGGTCTCACCCTCCGTCCACGCACACCGGCACCTTCGCCCACCCTGCTCGTGTCGGTCCCGCTCCCAAGAACCGGATCCGTGAGCCGGACGTCTAGACGAACGGATGCCCGTGCGCGTTCCGCTCGCCTGGCTTCCGCGCCCCCGCACCCCCGCGTCCGCTTCCCCCGGTCACATCCGCCCACCGCTCCGGGAACCCCGGCGTCGCGAAGCCCGTCCTACCGAAACGCCCCTACCCCTGGCGCCCGTGCTCCCTCCGACGCTCACCACCCGGGTGACTTCACCCCCCGTGAAGCGCCACCTGGGCGAAGGCGGGGCACGCACGCATTCCGACAGGTGACAGGAGCCGTAAATGGCGGAGATCGCACGGAACTCCATCGTCGTTCCGGTCGACGACGGCATGATCCGCATCGCCGATTTCAAGGAGGTCGTGGACCCGAGCGTTCCCCGGCGAAGGATCTCGCCGGTCATCAGCGAGAGGGGCGACCACCTCTACATCCACTGTTCGGAGGGTGCGGACCGTGTGCGGGTGACCGCTCGCTTCTTCGACGCTCCAGGGGAGGGCGGCGACGCGTCGATGGTGGACACGGGGACCGCACGGTTGACCCTCCGCTCGCAGTTCCTGGCGGTCCAGGGCGCCCCTGGGAGCAACTTCCTCTGGGGTGCGCCCTTTCAGGGGCCGGCACGGGTCAGGGTCTTCCATACGGGACTCTCCAAGGTCGACGATCCCGAGGACGAGAAGTACCTGCTGGACTTCGCTCCGGCCCGTTGAAGGGCGGGCGCGGACGCAGGGAACCGAGTACCGTACGAGCCACCCCCTGTCCCTCCCCCGGAGTGTCATGAGTCCCGTTCCCCCCGCCCCCCGCCGGCCCTCAACGGAACCACCGAAGTCCTCGCCGGAGCGGGCGTTCCGGCGGACGCGGCTGCCGACCCTGGCCGCCACCGTGTTGCTCCTGCCGACGCTGGTGGCGGTGACGGTGATGCCGGTCGGCATGATCGTCGGGATCATCATGGTGTTCGTCTTCTTGCCCGGAAGCGTCGTCGGAGCCGTTCTCACCTACGGCGCCGCGCTGATCCCGTTGGTGGTCATCGCCACCGTGGCCCGTTACGCGCTCAAGCGCTCCGGGTGGCGGCGCCCCATGGGCATCGTGCTGGTGCTGTACGTGGCGTTGGCGCTGCCGCTGCTGCCGGTGAAAGCGATGGTGCTGCTGTCCGAGGCGCACGTGCTCCGCACCCCCGAGCCGGTCAGCATGCACTCCGAGGATCCGTCCTGGTTCCTGTGGGCCCATCTGCTCGTGGGCGCCGTCCTGATCGTCCTGGTGGCCGTGGAGTGTCTGGCCGTGGTGCGGGCGCGACGCGTCGGGGAGGGGGACGGGGGCGCAAGCGAGCCGACCGGTTCGGGATGGGGCGGGATCGGCGCGGCCGTCGTGGCCCTGTCGGTGGTGGCCGTGCCCATGTCGGTGCTCGCCTACGAGGGCGCGGCCCGGGAGACCGCCGCCCATGTGGCCGCGGACGTGGCGACCATCGGTGAGCGCGAGGACCCTCTGGCGGTTCTCGACCATCCCACGTGGGACCCCTGGTGGGTGAAGACGCGTGACGGCGACGATCGGGTGGAGGTCCACTACCGCCGGAAGCCCGAGGCGATCCTGGAGGTGCACACGGTCCCACTCGATTCCGACGTGGTCGCGTGCTGGGAAGAGTCCGAGGAATCGGACTGCGTAGTGATGGGGGTCCGGGTCCCCGGTTTGGGCGAAGGTGAACTTCGGGCAGCGACAGATCTGCACACCGCCTCAACGCCCACGGACACATCGACAGTCGTGTACCTGGAGATCGCGGGCAGCGACCTGATGGTGATGCTGCTGCCGGGAATCGATCAGAGCAAGAGTTTCCTGCAGGGGCGGGTGCCCTATGACATCTCAGCGGAGGAACTCTTGGACGCGGCCGAGGGGCTGTACCTGATGGACCAGGGCGACACCGAGGCGGTGCACCGGCTGGCCCTGGACGCCCACCTGGCGTGGTGATCGGCCGGATCCGGTGAGCCGGGTGGGCCGGATGATCGAACTCACCACGCGCATTCCCCCGGTAACGGAGAGGGAATGTTCGATGTTGGCGAGTGGGATCGACTGAACTTCGGTCGACTCAAGTGAACTCGGGGGACCCCGGGAGCTCGGGGGAATTCGGAGGGAACTTCTCCATACTTCTTCATGTCCGGATGAGGACACGGAAGACGGAAAATTCGGACTGGAGGGCGGGCATTCCAACCTTTGTCCGAGAGGAGTACGGGAGAAGTATTCGAGGACGCCGACGGAACGAATCGCGTGACCGACCGAGCAGGTACGGGCGCGTTCCGAGCCCTGGAAAAAGCTTGAAACACCGGCTCACACGACTGACCGATTGCGGTCAACCGCCCTTGGTCCCCAATGTGTTCATCAGCCCATCGGACTACAGTGGAGTTTCGGTTCCGACTGGTCATTGAAACGGCGCTCCCTCCCCTACCTCGCCACACCACACCGCATCGCCAGAAAGGAAACCTCCCCCATGTCGACCCCCGAACACGCCACCGTCGGCCGTTACGAACTTCGCGGGCGCCTGGGTTCGGGTGGGATGGGAACGGTCTGGCACGCGTTCGACCCGATCCTGCAACGGGACGTGGCGGTCAAGGAGGTCCTGCTGCCGGACGGCATGAGCGAGGAGGACCGGGTCGAGGCGCACGCCCGGACGCTGCGCGAGGCGCAGGCGACCGCGCGGATCCACCACAGCGCCATCGTCACCGTCCACGACGTGCTCGAACACGACGAGAGCCCGTGGATCGTCATGGAGCTGCTCAGTGGCTCCTCCCTGCACCACCACATCGAGGCGCACGGGCCCATGCCGGTGGAACGGGTGGAAGAGGCCGCCCGGGCGCTGCTGGGCGGGCTGAAGGCGGCGCACGCGGTCGGGGTGACCCACCGGGACGTCAAGCCCGCCAACATCATGCTCACCGAGGACGACCGGACCGTCCTGATGGACTTCGGGATCGCCAACGTCGACGGCAGCGCCGCGCTCACCCAGACGGGTGTGTACATCGGATCGCCCGAGTACATGGCTCCGGAACGGTTCGAGGGCGAGCGGGCGCTGCCGGCCTCGGACCTGTGGAGCCTGGGCGTGACCCTGTACTCACTGTTGGAGGGGCGTTCGCCGTTCAAGCGGGACAGCATCACGGGAATGATCAGCGCGGTGCTGACCGCCCCGGTCCCGCCACATCTGAGCCGGAACGAGGCGGCGGGTTCGCCGCGCGGGGCGGCTTTGCAGGCGCTCATCTCGACGCTGCTCACCCGGGACGTGGGCGCTCGGCCCGGCCCGGCGGAGGCGCTGGAGTTGTTGGAGCGGGAGCGGCAGGACGCGCAGAAGGACGTGCGGACCCGGAAGGCGGCGCTGCCGGAGGAGACGACGGTGGAGTCGGCGGCCGTGGAATCCGCGGCGGTTTCGGAGACGGTTTCGGAAGCGGTGGGGCCTGCGGCGGGGTCGGAGCCGGACGCGGGACGGGCGGAGGAGGTGCCTCAAGCGCCGGCACGAGAACCGGCTCAGGGGACGCCTGGGCAGGGGGAGCGGCGGGTGGGTGGTCCGGTACCCGGGACCCCCGCTCGGAGAGTTCCGGTGTGGCAGGGACCGGTACGGCAGGGGCCGGCGCGAGGCGCCCCGGCCGGTGGCACCCCCGCGCAGGGTCCCCCGGCTCGGAATCAGCCCGTGCCCGCCTGGGGGCGAGCGACCCCGGTACCGCGTGGCCCTGTTCCCGCCCCTCGGCAAGGTGGGCGACAGCCCTTGGGCCGGACTCAGGCTCAGGCTCAGGCTCGGCAGCGGATCGACGCACGGGCCGGGCATCCGTCGCCCGTCCCGGCACAGGCGGGCGTGACCACCGAGGCGGCCCGGAACTTCCTCGAAGGCACCGGTTACACACCCATCGGGACCCCCGCCGCCACGGAACCGGAGAAGCCCGCCGGGGTGCTCACCGTCATGGGCATGCTCGGCGTCAACGCGGTGGTGCTGTTCGTCTTCACCGTCGTGACCATCGTCGGTTCGACGAACTCGGCCGCTTCGTCGTGGGGCACGGCCCTGTTCCTCGGCACGTGGGGGTTGCTGTCGGCGGTCGGTGCGCTGGCGCTGCCGACCCGGTCCCGGCCGGTGTTCGCGCTGGTGGTGGTCGGGCAGGCCTGCGGGGCGGTGTTCTTGGGCCTCCGCGTGTTCGAGGTGATCATCCACAGCCCCGACCTGATCGTGCTCTACGTGTTGGCGTTGCTGTACACGGGCACGGTCGGAGGGTTGCTGCTCCTACCGGCGCCCTCCCGTGCCTTCTTCCGTCTGGGGTGAGGGGTTCCGCCTCTGGCGAGGGGGCTCGGGTTCGTGGGGTGTCGCCCTCCGGTCTCGGCAGGGCCCGAGGCGATCCGGGGCGGCACGAAGTGGGCGGAGCCGATGGCTCCCCCGAGATCGATGGAATCACGTCCGAGGGTCGCGCGCCGGCCCGAACCCGCGCGCCTGTGGATGACCCGTCACCGGCCGGGTGAGCCTCCAGCACCTAATCCCACGCGATGGTGCGGACGCCCTCCTTCTCCGGCAGGCCCGAGTCACCGTCCAGGGCGAGCCGGCACACCAGGTCCTCGGCGTCCGCCAGGTCGCCGAAACACCCGTACGACATCCGCCGGTCCGGGTCCGGGTTCTCCAGCCACAGGGTGTGCTCGTCCTGCCACAGCAACTGCAACGTGGCGCCCGTGAACGACCGGAAGACCAGGAACGCCCCGAGGCTCGGGGTGGTCCGGTAGAGCAACGAACGCGCCTCGGCCAACTCCAGGAGCACGGCGGACACCCGCGAGGCGGTGCCCAGGGGGTGGGGGTCGTCGTGGGCGACCTCCACGAACCCGGTGGGGTCGGGGCGGGCGTCGCGGGCGGGCAGTGACCCGTCCACCGCCCAGCGTCCCAGGATCTCGTCGAGGTGGCGGCGGTCCAGGCGGCGCTCGGACCCCAAGACGCGCATGCGGTCGAAGTCGCGGTCCAGGGTGATGCTCGCGCCGGTGATCAGGCTGGTGACCGTGACGGACATGTCGGAGGGCAGCCAGGGCAGGAACAGGCGGGTGAACTCGCGGACCGAAACGCAGCGGTTCCGGTCCTCGCCCCACCAGGTGAGCCTGTTGTAGACGGGACTGGTGAGCACCACGTCGACCGTGGGTTCGCGGTCCACGTCCGGGCCGGGGTGGGCGGCCGACTGGCCGAGCCGACGACAGCGCCACTCCATGTCGATCCGGATGCGGTTGACCGACTCGTCCGTCCACATCGCGTCCAGGCCGTGGGCCTGGAGCACTTCCAGGATCTCCTTGGCGACGGCGTGGGTGAGACGCCCCTGGCCGGGGTCGAAGGTCAGCCACAGACCCTCGCCGGCGAACGCCAGCTCGATGTCGGTGTCGAAGAAGTAGACGACCGCGCGCGCCCGCGGGTCCTGGGCGACGGCGAGCCGCCACAGGTGGACCTCGCCACCGCTGTCGGCGAGGCAGCCTTCGCAACAGTCCAACGCCTCGAAGTAGGGAACGCCGATCGCGGCGAGGGCCTGACCCGCGCGTTCGAGCCGGTCCACCTCGGTGCGTACCGGCCACTTGCGCTGCCACCGCAGATGTCGGGCGAAGGCCCGGTCCAGGATCTCCCGTAGCACCTGCGTACCGGGATGCCGCACACGAGGATCGGGGCCGCCGTTCTCCGCCAGCGTGTCGGACACCTCGGTGAGGATCTCCCCGAACCCCTGCCGGCCCGTCGCGACGCGGACGGCCATCTCCTCCCGGAGGGCGGCATGCGGGTCATCGCCGCTCACCCGTTCAACATTCATTCGCACAATGTGCCAGACCCGGGCGGCCCGTGTGCGGGGAACCGACGAAGCTCCACCGACCGATTTCGGCCACGGTCCCGCGAAGCCTCTCGAAGGACCTCGAAGGCGCCGTCGTGGTCAGGCGGAGATACCGCTCAGCCCCGTGGCGGCGGCGTGCACGCGGGCGGCTCCCTCGTCCCGAATCCTCCTGGCGGCCTCGGCGGTCCGGGTGAGTTCGGCGACCTCCGGGGACTCCTCCGCCAGCAGGGACGCCTCGATCCTCAGATCCGCGTAGGCGTCGAGCGCCCTGACGGCCTCCTCGCACTGTTCCCATTCCCGGTGGGCCGCCACCGCGGTCTCCACCAGGTGCCCGTACTCGACGATCTGCTCGACCCGGGTGCGGATGTGCTCCTCGGTGGCGACCAGGTGTTCCTGGTGCGCGTGGAGCA
This sequence comes from Nocardiopsis sp. NPDC006832, assembly GCF_040635885.1. Classification (NCBI taxonomy): domain Bacteria; kingdom Bacillati; phylum Actinomycetota; class Actinomycetes; order Streptosporangiales; family Nocardiopsidaceae; genus Nocardiopsis; species Nocardiopsis sp. NPDC006832. The sequence goes on from NZ_JBEYLC010000076.1 coordinate 12,898, forward strand.
CCCGGCGAACCCGGTCGGTGGTGGCGTGTCGCCGGCGCAGGAGGTACTCGCGCCGCAGTTCCCGTTGTCTGGAGAGCAGGGAGGCGATGCGCCACTCCTGTTCGCGCAGCACGGCGAGTCCGCGGTCGGTGTCGAGGGCGTCGGAGCCGGCCAGCTCCACCCGGGCGTCGACGACCTGGTCGATGGTGTGCTGCACGTCCACCAGCAGCCCGTGGTCGGCGGCGCTGATGTCCGCGGGCAGCAGGACGCGGTCCCGGTGGTCGGCCCGTGGTCGCCGTCTTCGGCCGGAGGTCAGCACGTCGGCGGTGACGGTGCCGGTGAGCAGCGCGAACAGCGTTCCCGAGGTGAGCACGGGTGACACGAGGGGCATGACGCCGAACAGCCACAGGGGTGTGACGGCCAGGGCTCCCGCGCCGATCAGTCCGCCGGTGACTTGTACCCAGCGGGCGGCGTCGGGGCGCAGTCCCATCGCGGTGACGTAGGTGACCAGGCTGATGGTGGCGATGGCCATGCCCAGGAAGCCGTCGGCCAGCCCCAGTGCGATGGCGAGGGTGAAGCCCACCCAGAAGAGTTGGGCCCAGGCCTGGCGAAGGCGTTCGGAACGCGGGAGTCCGTCGCTCCGGCCCGCGCGGGGGTGCGGGGCGGTGGTGGCCCAACGGTAGGCGTCCTCGCGGGCGTCCTCTGGCAGGGCGGTGTCGACTACGGGGCGGGGCCGGCTGACGTCCTCACTCATGGGCGATCCCTTGTGAGTGGTGGGGGTCCGGGGAGGGCTTCCCCTATAGATCCCCACCACCGGGGCGCCCTACTCCTCGCGGCCGTTTGCGGACACCAACGGCCGTTCTCGGGTGGGGTTGGTGTCCAGCCACCGCAGCAACGACTCCGAGACGAGGTCGACGGCGATGCGCCCGGTGCGGCCGTCGAGATCGCGGAAGAGGCACTCACCGTTGCCGAGGTTGCGCAGCACCGCCATGTGGTCCTCGTTGGTGTCCACGCCGAGCAGGTCCATGACGCTGGCGACCTCGTGCGCCTCGCTGGAGCGGAACGCGAACACCGACGACAGACAGTTGGTGACCTGTTCGTTGAGCATGTCGCCGGCGTTCTGGGAGACGAGGATGAGCGCGGTGTTGCGGGAGCGACCCATGCGGGACACCTCCGGGACGAGCTTGGCGCCCTCGGGGGTGGAGGTGACCGCCCACGCCTCGTCCAGGAAGATCGCCTTGGGCAGGCGCCGGTCGAGGCCGTTCATGAGGCGGCGGGCGAACTGCGACACCAGGTAGAGCAGGGCCACGGACAGGCGCTGTTCGTAGGAGTAGTCGTCGCGGTGGACTCCGGAGTCGGGCAGCGTGAGGCCGCCCAGGGTGAACACGGTGGTCCATCCCTCGGTGTCGATGCGCGCCTCGCCCTGGGGGTCGAAGCACAGGGAGGCCAGGCGCATCTCCGCCATGGACCCGAGCACCGCGCCGAGGTTGCGGGAGGCGGCATCCTCGGAGGCGGTGAGGTGGTCGACGACCTTGGCCAGGGACGGTTGTGGTTGGTTGGCGACGGTGGCCACGGCCTGGATCATCGCGGACTCGCGTTCCTCGCTCATGCGGGGCAGGAGCAGGCGCAGCGTCTCGGTGGCCATGGTCTTCTTCGCGGCGAGGTCGTCGCCGAACGCGAAGGGGTCGAGCAGGCCGGGCTGGGCCGAACCCAGCGACATGATCCTGGCCTTGCGGCCGCGGTGCTTGAGCAGCTCCACGAGGGATTCGGCGTCGCCCTTGGGGTCGATGGCGGCGACGGTGACCCCGCGCAACGCGAGCTGGTAGATCATCAGCAGCGCCAGGGTGGTCTTGCCACCGCCGGGTTCGCCGGTGATGGCGATGGCGGTGGGGCGGTTGCGGGCGGCGGCGACCATGGGGTCGAAGTGGACGATGGAGCGCGCCCGGCCGGTGGTCTCGCCGACGTAGGGGCCGACCCACCCGCCGCCGGAGGCGTCCTCGCGGTCGCCGACGTCGACCGTGGCGGTGGGCATGCCGCCGGCGATGGTGCGCAGCGGCTGGCGCTGGGCGTAGGCGTTCAGACGGATGCGGTCACCCGGCAGGGACTCGTTGAACAGGGAGAACTGGTCGCCGGTGGAGTTGATGACGTCGATGCCGATGTCGCGGTAGTGCTCCACGACGGCCTCCACCTGCTGCACGAGGAGACGTTCGGTGGGCGCGGACACCATGAGTCGGTGCCAGCCGTACACGAACGGCAGGCGTTCCTTGGTGATGCCGTGTTCGAGCATGCGGGCGGCGTCGATCTGCTCCGCCAGGGCGATGGGCGCCTCCACGCCGGCCTCGCGAATGTGCGCGTCCATGTCCCGCGCGTGCGCGAGCTTGCGGCCCACGTCCTTGGACGCCTTCGCCGGCGGGATGAGCTTCATCCGCAGGGACAGCTCGACGGGGAAGGGCAGCGCGTCGGCGTGGTGCAGCCAGGGTTCGCCGTCGGGGAAGGGCATGAGGTCGGGGAAGCGGGAGAAGGACAGGAACGCCACATGGGTGGAGCCGGCGGGTTGTTCCAGGCGCAGCATGGAGCGGCCGTTGTGGACGACTCCGTCGACGAGCGCCTCGATCTCTCCGCGCCCCCAGGTGCGGCGGCCGGCCGCGGAGGGCTGGATCTCCTCGGCGGTGCCGGAGACGGCGTGCCGGATGAGCCAGGCGATCTCGTCGGCGGAGGCGTGGCGGGCGTGCAGGGAGCTGGCGGAAAGGGCGCGGCCCAGTCGCTCGGACTGGTCGGTCCAGCGGGCGAGTTCCTTGTCCTCGATGGCGTCGTCGTTGATGCCGAGGACCTGCTCGGTGCGCTGGTAGGCGCCGAACACCTGGGAGAACAGTCCCATCCCCACGCCGGCGTTGCGCTGTCCGAGGCGCACGCCGAGGTAGACCTCCTTGGTCCAGAAGTCCTTGGCCCACACGTGCCGGTACATCTCGTCGAGGTAGTCGTACCAGCCGGGGCCGCTGTCGGCGGTGCCGTCGAGTTCGGTGGCCCACTGGGCGGCCGGGTAGGTGCGGTGGGCGACCCGCAGGTGCACCTCGGCGTCGTTCATGCGGATGGCGGCGAGGGCGATGGTGATGTTCGTGGCGAGGGCCTGGCGGTCCTCGGGCGTGGTGAACTCGTAGGAGACCGTCGGGAGTCGGAAGTAGGCCCACGCCTCGTTGTCGCTGAGGAGGACCCGGTCGTCGAAGTAGCGGACCGCGAGACGGGTCGCCCCACGAGTCCCCCTGGTACCGGTCATCGCGCGATCGCCCTGCCCTTCTGGTCGCTTACGGCGGAGGGTGCCGATCCCATCATGGAGCATCGAGGACGGGCCGTAGAAGCGGAAGGGGCCGCGCGTCATCCGAAACGCGCGGCCCCGAACCTCCAGAACCCCTCTAACAGGAGCTGTCGAGGGTGCTCGACAGGGTCGACTCCTCGTCGGAGGTGATCGTGAGGTCGTACTCGTGCTTCACGTTGATCCAGGACTTGACGTAGTCACAGTGGACCGCGGTGTTGTCCGGCATCCACTCCGAGGGGTCCTTGTCGCCCTTGGAGCCGTTGCTGGAGGGGGTGGCCAGCCACAGCTGGGACGAGTCGACGTCGTTGGCGAAGTCGGCGCGCTGGGAGGTGGACCAGTCCGCGGCACCGGTCTTCCAGGCCTCGCTCAGCGGGACCATGTGGTCGACGCTGATGTCACCGGGCACGTCGTAGACCCACTCGTCGTCGAAGGCGCTCCACCAGCTGCCCGCGGTGGGCTGGCAGCTGTCGTCGGTGACGACGTCGTGGCCGTCGCGCTGGAGCACGACCTGGCGGGCGGTGCAGGGACTGTCCACCACGTTCCAGTGCGGGAAGAGGCTTCGGTCGTAGCCGTCCTGGGGTCCCTTGGCGGCGACGGTGAGCGAGTCCAGCTCGGTCCGGGCCTGGGACTCGCTGGGGATGTTCGGGGGCAGTGTGTGGTCCGCGGCGGCGGGGGCGGCCCAACCGAGCACCACCGCGAGGGTGAGCGCGGAGACCGCGGAGAAGGCGCGCGAGAGCGCGCGGGGGTAGGGGGACACGTGTTTCTCCTCAAGAGCGGGTCGAGGTGAACAGGACGACCCTACTGTGGAGTAATCGAAGCCTTTACGCCAGTCCCTCGAGGGTGAATTCTTTGAACCATGCCGCACACCGAATGCTTGTGAAATAGGTCACATGAAAACCCGGCCGCCGGCCCGGTGGGGGACGCGATCAAAGCTCCATAACCGGACGACCTGGGACGATGATCATCGGGGGACCGTTCTGACACCCGGGCGACACAACGCAGGTAAGCCCGGACATACATCGGTCGGACATCGGAAAAACCCGAAGGAATCCCCTTCGGGTTTTCATATTTCGCCCATATAGTATGACAGTAATACCCAGATGACCGCATGATAAACAAGCACGCACGAATGGGCCACTCGTCCCCACCATGTGGATTTGTTAAGTTCGCGAGTCGTACGAAGAACCCGAAACGGAGGGGAGCGCCCCTCTACCGAGGGGAACGGCATGACTCTGCAGATGGATCTTCCGACCGCGGACGACTACCCGACCCGTAAGACGACCGAACCCTCCCTGCTCTACCGCCGCGACCCCGTCGCGTGGTCCAGCGGGGACGATGGACCCTTCGAGCCCGACGACCTCAGCGGCTACGAACAGCGCGGATACACCCAGGTCCGGTCCCTGGTCACCCCGGAAGAGGTGGAGACCTACACGACCGAGCTGCGCCGCCTCGGCGACGACCCGAAACTGCGCGAGGACGAGCGCGTCGTCGTCGAACCCGCCTCCGACGAGGTGCGGTCCGTGTTCGAGGTGCACAAGATCAGCGAGGTCTTCTCCGACCTGGTCAACGACCCGCGTCTGGTCGACCGCGCCCGACAGATTCTCGGAACCGACGTGTACGTGCACCAGAGCCGCGTCAACTACAAACCCGGGTTCGGGGGCGGATCGTTCTACTGGCACTCCGACTTCGAGACCTGGCACGCCGAGGACGGCATGCCGCGGATGCGCGCCGTCAGCTTCTCCGTGGCGCTCACCGACAACCACACGCACAACGGCGCACTGATGATCATGCCGGGCTCGCACAAGACGTTCGTCTCGTGTGTGGGAGAGACCCCGGACAACCACTACAAGGCGTCGCTCAAGAGCCAGCACGTGGGCACCCCGGACCAGGGATCGCTGTCCATGCTCGCCGAGCGGCACGGCATCGACGTCCTCACCGGTTCCGCGGGCGACGTCACGGTGTTCGACTCCAACTGCATGCACGGGTCCGGCGGCAACATCACGCCCTTCCCGCGATCCAACGTGTTCATCGTGTTCAACAGCGTGGAGAACACCTGCACCAAACCGTTCAGCGCGGGTGCGGCCCGGCCCGAGTTCCTCGGTGCCACGGACACCACCCCGGTCGGACGCTGAGGGGCGTTCTCCTGACGCCGCGGCCGACGGTTCGGAAACCAGGGGCTCGGGAACCCCGACGGTGCCCGAGCCGGGCACGGGGCCGAACGACGATACGCGTGAGGCCCGTCCCCGATCCGGGGGGCGGGCCTCACGCGGTACGTGAACCTCAAGAGCGCCCGGCCGGTTCGAGCGCGTTGACCAGGACCCCGGCCAACGCCCCGTGGGCGCGCTTGGTGGCCGGCTTCAACGACCCCACGTCGATCTTGGTGTAGGACGCGCCCAAGTGGTCGTCCCACGGGATGCGCACGATCGCGCGGCAGCGACCGCGGGCCACCCGCTCGGCGGCGTCCACGTCCGGCAGACTGCGCTTGCTCACCCCGTTGACCACCAGGACCGAGTTGGCGCGCAGGGCCGAGTACCCGTTGCCGTCCAACCACTCGAACGTCATGGAGACGGCCCGTTCGGCGTCGGCGCTGGCCGGAGCGACCAGAACCAGCCCGTCGGCGACCGGCAGCGCCCGGGCCACCCCGGTGGCGGCCGGGTCCAGCAGGGTGATGCCGTAGAACGAACCCAGCAGGTCGGTGAGCTGACCGTAGTCGCGGTCGTCCAGGGTCTGCACGTACGGGTCGTCGAGTGTCTGCACGACCTCCAGACCCGTACGGGCGCGACCGGCGTAGGCGCGCATGCTCTCGTACTCGTCGATCGCGTCGGCGTTGGCCAGCAGCGCGGTGAGCGTCTCCGGGGCCTGGGCGCCCACTCGCCGGGACAGCCCGTTGGCACCCGGGTTGACGTCGACCGCCACCACTCGGTCATCGCGATGCACCGCGAGGGTGTGGCCGACCATCAGCGCGGTCATCGTCTGTCCGGCGCCGCCGGTGCAGCCCAGGACGACCAGGGAACGCGGTTCGGCCAGCGGGGCGCGCAATCGTTCGACGTCGGCGGCGGGCAGGTCCGACCGGATCGGGGCGCCCCCGCCCGTGACGACCTTGGCGAGCCGGCGCCAGCCTCGGGTTCCGCCGGAGTCGGCCTCGGGCTCCTCGGTGGTCGGGGCGGGTTCGGTCAGACGGTCCTGTTCGCCGGTTCCGTGGTCGAGTTCCAGGCCGGGCTTGGCCGGCTCGGGCTCGGGCTCGGGCTCGGTGGCCGCGGGCCGGGGCGCGGGCGGTTCGGGTTCCTCGCCGGGGGGCGGCTGGCCGAAGAGTCGGCCGATACGGCGCGCGTTGTTCGCCACCCGATGGAACACCCCGTCGTGGGGGTCGTGGGGGTCGTGGGCCTCGCGAGGTTCGTGACCGGTCTCGAACCACTCCTCGGCCGGCTGCTCCGTCTGCTCTTCGGCCCGAGTCCCGGCCCGTGTCCCGGCCGGTTCCTCGGACCGCTCCTCCGCCTTGTCGCGACGCCGGGCCCGCAGGGCGGCCGCCTCGGCCTCGGCGAGTTCCGCCTCGGTGGGGCGGACCGGCTCGGGCTCGGGCCGTGGCTTCGGTTCGGGCCGGGGTTCGGGGTCGGGGCGCCTCGCCCTGGGCTTGGGTTCGGGTACGGGCTTGGGCTCCTCACGGACCTCGACGAAGCTGACGAGTTCGCCGGTGCCGTGGTCCAGCTGGGTGGCGGGCTTGGTGGGCTCGACCTCGGCGGCCTCCTCGGCGCGCCGTGCCCGGGCCTCTTCCTCCTCGTCGCGTTCCCGCTTGCGGCGCTCCTCGCGGAGCTCGCTGACGGGGATCACCGGGTTGTCCTTGTCACCGACCTTGGGCTGGTCCGGGTGGCGGCGCTTGCCGTCGTCGAACCACTCGGAGGGGTCGGTGGGCTCGACCGGGCGTTCATCGGCGGGGACCGCGTCCGCGAACTTGGGCCGCGGCGGCGCGGGGGTGTCGGCCTTGATCAGGTGTCGGTCGAGCACGGACATGTGGTTGTCCTGCTCGCCGGTGCCATGGTCCAGCTCGGGAGCCTGGGGACGAGGGCGTGCCGCGTGGGAGACCTGGGGGCCGACCTCGGTGCGCCCGATCCGGTCCGGGGTCCCGACGTCCTCCGGGGAGGTCTCGGGTTCCGGCTCGGTCTCCGGCTTCTCCTCGATCTTGTCCTCGGTGGTCGTGTCCTCGGTGCTCTTGTCCTCGGTCTTCCCCGGGGCCCCCGAGGCGGGCGGCAGCCACGGCGCCGGCGCGACGTCGCGGGCCGCCGAAGGACGACCGGTCGCCTCGGCGTACCGGGCGGCGTAGTCGGACAGGTCCGGGTACTCGCCCCGGCGTTCCTTCTTCTCCAGCTCCCACGGGGAGGCGTGCGGGCGCCCCTTGCGGCGCGGCGCCTCCTTGCGCTCCGGTGCCCTTTCGGTGTCCGTGGCGGGCAGTGCCCGACCGCGGGCCTTCTCGGGCTCGGCCGGCGGACGCATCCTCTCGCGGGCGCGCTCGGGGGCGTCGCTCACCTCGGCGTGCTCGGTGATGTCGGTGGGCTCACCCTCACGTTCGCGGCGGGCGTCCAGGTCACGGGCGACCTGGATCCCCTGTGTGCGACCGCGCAGCCGACGCGAGGACGGGGCCGGGGAGACGGCGTCGCCGAGTTCTTCGCTGCTCATCGCCCCGGTGTCGCTGGAGGCGTAGGCGCTCTTGGAGGTCAGCCCCACGGGTGTCTCCCCGGAGGAGGCCTTCAGCCGGGCGAACCACTCGTCACGGTCGCGCTGCTCGTCCTCCTCGGTGGCGTAGAGGGGTTCGTCGAAGTCGACCTCGTCCTCCTCGGCGCCGGCGTTCGAAAGCGCGCGGTGCTCCTCGTCGGGGGGAGCGGCGCCGGCGCCATCGTCGTGGGCCGGTAGTCCGAACCCGAAGTAGTTGAGCATCCGGCGACCCACCCCGTGGCGCGGACGTTCCTCCTCCTCGTCTTGGCCGGGAGGTCGCGTGGTGGTCATCGCGGCGGGCGCGTCGTCCTCCCGCTCCACGGCCTGCGCCCCGGCGCCGACGGTGACCGGGATCTTGCGGACCGCGATCTGGGCGGCGTCGGCCTTGTGGGGCTCGACCTCGGGAGCCTCCACCTCGGGGGCCGGGATGTATTCGACCGAGTCGTCGACGGGTTCGGGTTCCGGGGCCGCCCGCGAGGCGGCCGGTTCGGGGGTGGGCACACCACGCAGTGGCGGGGCCGCCTCGCGGGCCGCGCGCAGGGCCCGTTCCTCCTCGGAGATCTCGGGGACCGGGGCCTCCTCGACGGAGGCCTCGTGTTCGGCGAGTGCCGCGGCCTCCTCCTCCGTGCGAGCGCGGCGCCCGCTACGGGGCAGGGGCAACGGCCCGGCCGCCGGGTCCCGGTGCCACACGCGCACCGCGACCCGCACCTGCGCCGGTTCGTACTCCGGGGCCATCCGGGTGTACACGCGCGCCTCGGCGAGGAAGCGCGCCTGCGAGATGAGCAGTTCGGTGAGGCGTTTGCCCTCGATCACCGGGCGGGTGGCCAGCACGGTGATCACACCGGGCGGGACGACCCACATCACCAGGTGCCAGCCGTTGCCGAACTCGAACGGAGCCCGCAACAGGGTCAGCAGCACCACCCAGAGCGCGAAGATGCCCAGGGCGACACCGAAGGTGCCGACCGGGAGCGGCATGGGCAGCCGGAAATCGTAGAGCTTGTACAGCCGCTTCTCGATACGCCAGATGTTGGTGTACGTGGGCAGATCCACGGTTTCCGGCCTCCCTCGCCTATTCCGTCGGTACGCCCATCGCTCGGGCGATGGCCACCGCGATGACCTCGATGATGCCGGGGACGTAGAAGACGATCCCGATGAAGATCGCCAGGATCATGAACTGCGCGAACCGGGTGATCTCCCTGGTGAACAGGAAGAAGATCGCGACGATGGACACGATGACGAGGAAGAGCGGGCCGAAGAACCCGCGCAGGAACTCCGCGAGACCACCGGTGTCGGGGGCGTTCTCAGCGGGTGTCTCGACCGCCAGGTGGAGGAGGTCCGTGCCGCCGAGGGCCGTCATGGCGTCGGCGGTGGAGGCCAGTAGGGGGAGCATGTCAGGCGCCTCCCTCCGGTGTCGTTACTGGTGTGCGCATGGTCCTTCTCGTCTCCTTGCCTACAGGCCCCGTCATCCGCCGAACGAATGCGGGGCGCCCTGGATGTCACGCACGTACCACTCGTTGCCCGAGTTGACGACCGTGACCAGGTAGTTCTGTTCCATGGCCCCGGCCCCGGCGGCGCCCTCGTCCGATTCGGTGGAGGGCAGGGACCAGGCCACGGTGGCCGCCACCTGTCGTACGTCATCATCTCCGGTCGAGGACTGGGATGGCACGGTGATATCGGACAGTTCGGCGAATTCCAGGGTGTTCGCCGGAAGTGGGGCGATCGTTGCGCCGGGTTCCACGTACCGGTCGAGGTGGCCTGCCTCCCCCGCGTAGACCTCGAAGAAGCCGGAAAGGGTGTCGGTGAGCTGTTCGGCGGCCTGCTCGTCGGTGTCGTAGGACTGCGCCTGGGGCAGTTCGGCCTGGGCGGGAGCGGCCATGAGGGCCGGGCCACCGGAGAGCACCAGGGCGTCGCCGTCGCTGTAGACGGGCACCTGCAGGCTCATGGGTTCGCCGTTGACGTCGGCGCGCACCACCACGCGGGCGTTGTGGTCGTCGAGGACGTCGACGGCGACCACCGTGAGGTTGTCACCGCTGAGACTGTCGGCGGGGAGGTTCAGGCCGCCGGTCTCGCCTTCGGGGACGAACGCGGCCAGGTCGGTCTGACGGGCCTCGGGGTCGGAGGTGTCGAGGTAGGTGCCGGCGAAGCGCAGGGCGAACGCGGCGGCGGAGGTCTCGGGGAAGGCCGCGGACTCGGAGGTCTCGGGTTCCTCCGCGGCCGAACCGGGGAGGGAGAATCCGTTACGGATGGGGAACCAGATGCCGTTGAAGATGACGACGATGATGAACGCCCACAGCAGGACGCGCCCCACACCGACCCACCAGCGACCACCCGCGCCCGCGCGTGGAGTGCGGGTGCGCGGGGCATCGAGATCGTGGTCGTCGTCGGCCCGGTCACGCACCTTGGCCATCCCCGCCTCCTGAACACGGTTACGCGCCGACGTTGTCGCCGACGCTTCGGTCATGCCCTTGTCTACCCCATCCCTATAGTGAGGCATTGTGCGGGTTGGGAGCGCCCATGAAGGGACCGTGTTTCCCCATCGGGGGCACATTGCGCCCCAAGGAAGAACCACCCAAAGGGATCAGAGTACGACAATTCTCCACAGAAACCTCTCTGAAGAGGTACAGGTGGGCGCATTTCTGGCCAGACCGTAAAGGGATTAGTCACCCGCTGGAGAGCAAGATGTGGCCTCCGAGCATCTCCCTCGGTACCGAGCCGGGGGCATTCCGGGGGCGAACAGGCCGTCGGGACCGACGACGGGCTCATCCGAAAAGGGACATCCATCCCTCGGTGACCTGCGTCACCCCTAAAATGTCCGGATGATCCCCTCTCGCACGCTTCCCCGCGTCCTCTTGCTCCTCTTCGCCGTACTCGCGGTGGCGCACCTGGTGATCCAACTGCTCGGGATCGACGCCTGGAACCGACCGACCCAGGTCTTCCTCATGCCCGCCCTGCTGTTGGTGCTCGCCGGCTCCACGGGACGACCGCGCGGCAGACTGATCGTCCTGGCGATGGTCGCGCTGGTGTTCTCCTGGCTCGGCGACACCGCCCCGGCCCTCGCTTCCGGCGACACCGCGTTCCTGCTGATGGTGGGGTTCTTCCTGATCGCACAAGTGGTGTACGTGGCGGCGTTCTGTCCCTACCGGAACGACAGCGTGCTGACCCGACGCCGATGGCTGTTGACGCCCTACGTCGGGTTCGTGGCGGTACTGGTGTGGCTGTGCGCCCCGCACGCCGGCGGGCTGTTGATCCCCGTGCTGCTGTACGGACTCGTGCTGGGCACGATGGCCGTGCTCTCCACGGGCTTGGGGCCGTGGGTGGCGGCCGGCGGGGCGCTGTTCCTGGTTTCGGACGCCCTGATCGCCCTGCGCGCGTTCGCCCCCGGATGGGACTCACTCCCCCAAGGCGGGTTCTGGGTGATGAGCACCTACGTCGCCGCGCAGACCCTCATCGTGTTGGGTCTGCTCTCCCGTCCCCGTGCCCGAACCGGCGTCGAGACGGCGGCGTAGTGTGCACGTCATGAACCGACGACTCCGCCAGTTACGCCGCAAGTACCGCAAGGGTCGGCGAAACGAACACCCCGCCCGACGGGCCACGCGGGTGTTCGGCCACTCCGCGCTGGTGGGGCTGGCGCTCCTGGTCCTGTGCATACCGATCGGCGTCGTGACCGAGCTGATCACCGGCGGACTCGAAAGCCCGGTGTTCCTGGTCCCGCTCGGGCTCGGCGTGTTCCTCACCTGCGTGGGCTGGATCATGTGGGGCTCGTGGTCGGTGACCCTGGACCGGTACGAGGACCCCCTCGGTACGACCGCGAAGCTCACCCTGGCGGCCACCGCGACGCTCGTCCTGGGTGTGGTGTGCTTCGTGGCCGCCGGGTTCCCGGTGCTCTTCCCCACCGACACCGAACCACCGGACTCACTGCTCCCCGTGGTCATCGGCCTCGCGGGCCTGGGGGTCCTCCTCGTCGTCGGAACGATCGTCGGGGCGGCCGTCTACGGAGGCATCGCCCTGGGCGGTCCGCGCTGGTGGTGGGCGGGCGCGCTGCTGTGCGCCGGACTGTTCGCGGCGGCCACCGGGATCGCGCTCGAATCGCCCCCGCTGACCATCCCGGGCGTCGTCGCGCTGGTCGTCTCCGTGGTCGGTTACCGCCGAGCGCTGAGGTCCGGCCTCAGGCAGGGCAGACCGGACGCCATCGAGTCCGACAGCCACCGCAAGCGCCACGACCCCTGACGCCCCGGCCCGTCGGTGGGTCGACTCTCCTCTGGTGCGACGCTCGCCCGAGTGCCGTTCCTGGTTTCGGACACGCCGATCGCGCTGCGTGTTCGCCCTCCCTCGGACCGGTTTCGAGATCGCGGCGTAGTGTGCACGGCATGGACCAACGACTCAGCCTCCTCACCCTGGGCGTACGCGACGTCGCCGCCGCTGCGGTCTTCTACGAATCCGTGGGCTTCGAACGCCGACACGACCTGGGCTCCATCGTGTTCCTTCCCACCACCGGAACGGCCCTGGCCCTGTACGGATGGGAAGCCCTGGCCGCGGACACGGGACTGCCCGCCCACGGGGAGGGCTTCCGCGGGGTCACCCTGGCGATGAACCTGGACTCGGCCGCCGACGTCGATCGGACCTTCGCCGACTGGGTAGCGGCGGGGGCCACCGCCGTGCGGGCCCCGGTCGCCAAGGAATGGGGCGGCCACTCGGGTTACGTGGCCGACCCGGACGGGCACCTGTGGGAGATCGCGCACAACCCCTCACAGGCGCTCATGCGCATCGACGAACACGGCCGCCTGCGCCTGACCCCGCCGGTCGCCCGCTGAGGCGCGGCCTCAGCGGATCAGTTCGCTTCGGAGGCGGCCTGTGCGCCACGGGGGCGAAGGATGAAGCCGGTGAGCGCCATCGACGTGGGCCAGGCGACCATGGTCAGGACGAAGGCGATGGGCCAGGCGATGATGAACTGCTTGGGCCAAGTGACCAGCCACTCCATGGACGGGCCACCGGAGAAGATCATGCCCAGGAGACCCGACATCGTCGCGGCCATGATGAAGGTCATGATGATCTGGGAGAGAA